>CAJXKX010000018.1 GCA_913055965.1 uncultured Roseovarius sp. | reverse complement strand
TCGCCAGCGTCTGGGCCTCCACGCCCTGGGAGGCGTCGACGACCAGCAGCGCGCCGCTCGCGCGCTCGACCACCACCCCCATCGCCCCGGTGCCGCGCGGCACGCAGGGCTGCGCCGCCATCGCGGGCGCCATCATCGCCGCCGCGGGAGCGGCCGCCACGGCGCCCAGCAGGGTGCGGCGGGTCACTGCGCCGGGGTTGCGAGCAGGTACTCTGCGATCCATCGGGCGTCCTCCTCGGAAATCAGCGGGCGCCAGGGCGGCATCGCCGTCCCCGGCACGCCATCCAGAATGATGGCGGCAAGGCTCTCGGGTTCAGTGCCGGCAAGCGTCGCGGCCCGGATGTCGGGCCCGAGCCCCCCCTTCAGGGTCAGCCCGTGGCACGAGCCGCAATCCTGGATCACCATGCGCTCCAGCCGTGCCGCCTCGGCCCCGGACGGGGCCGTGTCGGCCATGCCGGGGCCCGCGATCAGGATCAGCGCGGCGAGCAGGGCGCGCGGATCAGGCATAGCAGCGCGCCTCGCCCTCGGGCACCGCCATGCCCGCCACGTCACCGTAGAGCGAGACCACCTGCCCGATGATGAACAGCACCGGGGCCTCGGGGCGATGGGTGGCGATATCGGCGGCCATGCCGCCCAGCGTCGAGACGAGCCGCGTCTCGCGCGGGGTGGTGGCCGAGGCCACGGCCATCGCCGGGGTCGTGGCGGGCAGGCCGTGGCGCATCAGTTCGAAGGTGATTTCGGCGATGTTCATCGCGCTCATGTAGCAGACGAGCGTCGTGTCGCCGGAGGCCAGGCTGGGCCAGTCGAGATCGAGGCCCGCATCGCGCGCCCGGTGGCCGGTGACGTAGCGCACGCCCGTGGCCAGCCCGCGATGGGTGAGCGGCACGCCCGTCGAGGCCGAGGCCCCCTGCGCGGCGGTGATGCCGGGGATGTAGTCGCAGGGGATACCCCGCGCGCGCAGCGCGGCGGCCTCTTCGCTGCCCCGCCCGAAAATCAGCGGATCGCCCCCCTTGAGGCGCACCACCCTCTGCCCCAGGCCAGCGAGCCGGATCAGCAGCGCGTTGATCTCGTCCTGCGACAGCTTGTGGCATTTCGGGGATTTGCCCACGTCGATGCGCGGCACGCCCTCGGGGATCAGCGCCATGATCTCGGGGCTCACGAGCCGGTCGAAGACCACCACTTCGGCGCTCTGGATCGCCTCGAGCGCCTTGACGGTCAGAAGCCCGGGATCCCCCGGTCCGGCCCCGACGAGCAACACACGGCCCTGGCTGAGATCTTTCATGGCTGTCTCCCGATGTGATGTCGGGTCGATGATTGCCGATCCCGCGCCGTCCGACCTTGACTTTCGTTAAGCGGGCGCGGGCCCGTCACTCTCCTGCATCCGGCCCTGCCCCGGCGCGCTCGGCGAGGCTGTGCGCGACGAGATAGGCAATCACCCGGTCGCGGTCCTCCGCGCTGCGGCGGAAGCCGCCGAAGTTCATCTCGGTCCCCGGTATGAAATCCTGCGGCTTGCTGAGCCAGGCGCGCAGGTTCTCGACCGTCCACGTGCCGCCCCAGGCGCGGAACGGCTCGGAATAGGCCCAGTCGCCGACGCTGGCCGAGGGGCGGCCAAGGATGCCGTTGAGCCACGGGGCCTTGTAATTCGTGCGGTCGAGCCCATGACATTGCGAGCAGCGCCGCAGAAAGATCGACGCGCCGGTTTCGATGTCCCCGGCGGTGTAGAACGTGCCGTCGATCACCACGCCGCCCTCCTGCAGGTATGGCTCCGTGCCCTCGGCGGCGGCGGTATCGCAGAGCGCCGCCAGGGGCAGCGCGCAGGCGAGAATGGCGGTGCGCATGGCATGTCTCCCTTCTCCAAGGTCGCCCCGTCCCGGGGCGCGATGATGATGGCGGCCCGGTGCCCGCACGGGGCACCGGGCCATCCCGGCAGGCGGACCCGTGACACCCCGCCTGCCCGGAACCTGGTCACTGTTGCGTCACGTTGAGCTCCACCGTGGGGTCGTCGAGCGCGAGCCGCAGGTCGAGCGAGACATGGTGGAACCGCGCGGCGCTGTGGTCGTCATGCAGCGCGAAGCCCACTGTGTAGACCTTGCCCGGCTCGATGGCGACCTGACCGGGGCCGGTGGCGGCCAGCGGTCGCGCGATCACCATGGTCCAGGTGTCGCCCTCCAGCGTCGCCTGCGCCTCGACGGGATGGCCCGCATCCTCGTGACGGCTCTCCAGCAGGTATCCGCGCCGCGGCGTGCCCGAGGCATCGACGCGGGTGAGGTCCATGAAGGTGCCGTTCTCGAGGAATTCGGCGAGCGCCGCCTCTTCCTGCAGCATGTCCCAGCCGCCCATCGGGCGCTCGCGGCCGCGCAACTCGATTTCGGTGCGGCTTTCGGGGATGTATTTCTGCACATACCCGTGCCCGCCGAGACGCGCATCGAGATCGCCGGTGGTCTCGGGTGTGTTGGGCATGGTGCGGCTGTCGATATGGCAGCTGGCCCAGCATCCGGCCTGCGCGCCGTGCTCGACGCCCTCGCCCATGACCATCATCGCCAGCTTGGCCTTGTTGTCCGGGTCCATTCTGCCGCCCTCGATGAACGGCACCGGGACATGCGGCGTGTCCTTCCAGCTCAGGCGCAGGTAGAGGGTCTCGCCGTCGTGGGCGGCCTGCACGCCCAGATCGACCGCGCCGCGCTTGCCGGGGATGGGGGTGGATTCGGCGGTCTCGCCGGCGACGATCCGCGCGCCCATGGCGGCGGTCTCCTTGGAATGGCAGACCGAGCAGGCATCGCCCCCGCGGGTAAAGGCGCGGGCGCCGCCATGGGTCTTGCCGTTGAGCACCCATTCCCAGGATGCCTGGCCTGGGTAGAACAGCCCCACCTGCGCGACCGGCACGCCCGCCCAGTCGATCGCGGCCCCCGGCCCGTCGGCGGCGGCGGCTGCGGATGTGCCTCCGGCCTCGGCGAGCGCCTGATCGACGGCGGCGGCGATGCGCGCCTCGATTGCCTCGGCTTCGGCGCGGGCGGCGGCGGCGGCGCGCTCGGCCTCCTCGGCCTCGACCCGTTCGATATAGGCCAGCCCCTCGAGGAACGAGGCAGGCACCTCCTTGATGTGGTCCGGGTTCGGCGCTTCGAGCGCCTCCAGCTCTTCTTCGGGCAGAAGGTGGCGGATCTCCTTGTGGGCGATACCCTTATGGCAATCGATGCAGGTCTGTCCGGTCTCCATCGCGGTCAGGTGCTGCTGGCGCGCGCGCGGGGCCTGAAAGCGCGGGTTCATGCTTTCGAGCGTGTGACAGTTGCGGCACTCGCGCGAATCCGTCTCCTTCATCGTGGTCCAGACATTGCGCGCCATGGTCAGGCGATGCGCCTCGAACTTCTCGGGCGTGTCGATCTTGCCGGTCATCCAGCCCAGCAGTTCCTTGGAGGCCTTGACCTTGCGCACCATCTTGTGAACCCACGGGTCGGGCACGTGGCAATCCGAGCAGGTCGCCTGCACGCCGGACCGGTTCTCGTGGTGGATGGTGTGCTCGTACTCGACGAAGACATTGTCGCGCATCTCGTGGCACGAGATGCAGAATTGCTTGGTATTGGTGGCTTCCATGGCGGTGTTGAACCCGCCCCAGAAAACGATGCCGGCGGCAAAGGCTGCGGCCGCGCCGCCCAGGGGCACGCCGAAGAGTATCCAGCGCCGCCACATGCGACCGGGCTGTTTCGGGGTTTCGTCTGTCATGTGAATAACGCTCTGTTGGCTCTCGGCTGCGGTGCCGCGTCGGGGGCCCGCCGCGCGCGGGGACGAGGAAACGGGGGCGGCTGCGCGCCGCCCCCTCTTCACGGCATGGCGTCAGGTCTTGTGGTTCGACCGGTTGTAGACGTTGAACTTGCCGGTGGGGGCGAAGAGGCCCTTGATCCGGTATTTCTCTTCCAGCGTCCTGGCGTCGAACACCACGATCTCGCCATTGTCGGTCTTGGAGTCGCTGCGGTTCCAGACCGAGGCCCAGACCTCCGAGCCATCCTGGTTGAACTCGAAATGGACGGCCACGTAGCCCTCCGTCTCGGTCAGCTGGATGGTCTTGACGATCTCGCCCGTCGCCTTGTCGATCACCTGCACAGATTGCTGGACCCACGGCTCGGGGTGCAGCGTCTGGTCGGCCCACACGTAATCGCTTTCGGGATGGGTCCGGATGAACAGCCCCGGCCCGTCGGTCTCGACCTCGTAGCAGATCTTCCAGGCGTCGTCGGGCCGGTTGGCCGGATCGTTGCCCCACACGGTCACGTGACCGGTGCCGAGATGGGTGGTGCCGGCCACCGGGCCGCAGTTCGGGTCGATCCAGTTGGCGCCGGGGCCGGGATGCGGCTTCGACTTGGTGTCGATGATCGCTTCGAGCTTGCGGGTCTCGGTGTCGATCACGACCATCTGGTCCGAGGCGTTCGCCGCGATCTGGAAATAGCGGCCCGTGGGATCGAAGAACCCGTCATGCAGGAACTTGGAATTGTCGATCTTGTCGATCCGCAGGTTCTCGATATCGGAATAATCGACCTGCCAGATCTGGCCCAGTTCCTTGATCGCGACCACCCAGGTGGGCGCGTGCGGCGTGGTGTAGATCGCCGCGACGCGGCTTTCCTCGACATATTCGCCATCAACGTTGACGCCGCGCGTCGATACCACCTTTTTCGGCTCCATCGTCACCGCATCGACGATCGCGAAATGCGGCGGCCAGTACCCCCCGCCGATGACGTACTTGCCGTCGCCCGAAACGGCCACGTCGCGGGCGTCATAGGCGATCTTGACCTCGGCCACGAGCATGTTCTCGGGCTTCTGCCACAGGTCGATCTTGGTCATCTTGCCGTCGCGGCCCATCGTGTACCAGAACCGGCCCGGATTCTCGGGTTCGTTGATGCTGTGATGTTCAGACGCCTTGAGGACATGGACGGCATAGCCGGTGGGGATATGGGTCAGCACCTCCTTGGTGTCGCCGTCGATCACCGCCACCTTGCCCACGTCACGCTCGATGACGACAAAGAAATTCTCCCAGTTGCGGCCATGCAGCGGCTCGGTGGGATAATCCTCGGGCTCGATATAGACCTTGCGGGTCTCCATCATCTGCGCCAGCGACATCTCCGGCGGCTTGGGCGGGTCGATCTGGATATAGGTCGCCAGATCGGCGATCTGTTCGGGGCTGAGGATGCCGTCGAAATTGTTCATGCCCCCTTCGGTGCCCCAGGTGATGATCCGCTCCAGGCGGTCCTGGCCGAGTTTCAGGGTGCCGGTCACCGTCTCGGTGCCGTCGTCGTTCTTGACGACCTTCTCGGGCAGCAGGTGCTTGCCGGTCGCCCCCTTGCGCAACACGCCGTGGCAGCCCGCGCATTGTTCGAAATAGGTCTGCTTGGCGCCTTCGAAGGCCTCCTTGCTCATGGTCGGCTGCTCTTGCCCGGTGACGGGCATGGCGACCGATGACAGAAGCATCGAAAAGCCGAAGCCAAGGCCGAGGGCCCTCGCTCGCCTGGCACTTGAATTCGGATTTGGGGTTGTCATGTCCTATTCTCCATTGCGCTGGTGAGGCAGGCAAAGGTGAACAGGAAAACGCGCCGGGACGCCTTGACTTTCGTTAAGACCGACCGGCGGCGGTGGCGGTTCGCGGCGCGATGGCGCGGCTCAGCGCGTGCGCAGGTTGCCGGGATCGTCCTCGATATAGTCGCGCAGCCGCTCGATATCCGTGATGCGCGCCTTGTTCTGCTGGATGGTGACGCCCTCGGGCTTGAGCCGGGCAAAGGCGCGGCTCAGGCTCTCGGGCTTCATGCCGAGGCGTCCGGCGATCAGGGTCTTGTCATAGGGCAGCGTGACCTCGCAGGCCCCGTCCTCGCAGGGGGCCAGCTCGCACAGGAACTCCGCCACCCGCTGCGCCCCGGTGCGGGCCTTCATCGCCTCGAGCTGCGCGACGAGCCCGTGCAGATGCGCGAATGTCGCCGACAGCATCGCGATGGCCGTCTCGGGCGAGTTGCGCACGCCCCGCAGATAACTCTCGGCCTCGACCCGCAGCAGGGTGCAGGGCGTGACCGCCTCGGACGAGACGGGATAGACATCCTTGCGAAACGCCACCGCCTCGCCAAAGCTGCGCCCGCGGGTGAAGACGCCGACGATGGCCTCCGCCCCGTTGGCGGCGATACGGTAGAGCTTTACCCAGCCGTCGAGAACGATGTAAATCGCGTTCGCGGTCTCGCCCTGCAGAAAGATCAGCTGCCCGCGGTCGAACCGCGTCACATGCGCCTCGGCGAGGATACGCTCCACCTCCTCGTCGGGCACGCTCGACAGCAGGAGCGTCTGGCACGCGATCTGCCTGTGTTCCGGCTTCATGGTCCGCCCCCGCCTGTCCCCGCTTGTGTCTGGTTACGCGAAGCAGGCCCGGCGACGCAAGACATTCGCCCTCATGCCGCCACCGCCAGCGCGCCCAGCAGCAGGCACACGGCGGCCACCGCCATGTCGAAGCCGCGCCGCCACGAGGGCGCGCCCGCAAGCCCCAGGTAGTGGTGCAGGATGAGCCGCGCCTTGACCAAGGCCATGGCGAGGATGAGCACCGCACCCCCGGTGAAATCCGGCATGTGCGTGATCGCGGCCCCCGCCGCCGACAGCCCGACAAGCAGCCCCCAGGCCCGTATCAGCGGATCGCGCGTCATCGGATCAGGTAGATCACCGGAAAGAGCAGCACCCACACCAGATCGACCATGTGCCAAAAGGCCGCGCCGGTCTCGGTCGCGCGCGGGTCGCGCAGCACCGCGACCAGCGCCAGCAGCACCACGCCCGCGATCACATGCGCGGCGTGAAAGCCGGTCAGCAGGTAGTAGAATGTGAAAAAAGTGTGTGTTTCCATGCCGATGCCCTGCCCGGCCTTGTCGGCGTATTCCACGCCCTTGACGATCAGGAACACCACCCCCAGCGCCATCGCGGCCGCAAGCAGCCCGCGCTTGCGCGCCTCGCGCCCGGCCTCGGCTGCGCGCACGGCGAGCGCGGCGAGCAGCCCCGAGGTGACGAGCACGACGGTGTTGAGCGCCGCCCCCGCGCGGTGCAGATGCGCCTGCGCCTCGGCGAATCCCGCAGGGTCGGTCAGCCGCATCGCCATGAAGGCCGCCAGCCCCGCGCCGAAGACCAGCAGTTCCGAGACGATGAGCACCCACATCATCACCTCGCCCGGCAACTCGTCGAGCAGGCCGGGGGCGTCCTGTTGCGGTGCGCTCATGCCCCCACCAGTTGCCGGTAGATCCGTGGCAGCGCCTGCGTCAGCCGGTCGGGATGCGGGATGAGCGCATAGCCGCCCTGCCCGAACATGCGCGGAAACCACGCCTTGCCGTCGCGGTCCACGGTGATGCCAAAGACCGACTGCCCGGCGCGGCGCGCATCGCGCACCGCCATGTGGCTGTCCTCGATGCCGTGGCGGCCCTCGTAATGATCCAGATCGTTGGGCTTGCCATCGGTGATCACCAGCAGCAGGCGGCGCTTGCGCGGCTGTTGTTGCAACTCGGCGCTGGCATGGCGGATCGCCGCGCCCAGGCGGGTGTAATGACCGGGCTTGAGCGCGGCGATGCGGGCGTCGGTCAGCGGCCCCATCGGCTCGTCGAACCGCTTCACGCGGTGCAGCCAGACCCGCTGCCGCCGGAGCGAGGAAAACGCGTTGATCGCGAAATCGTCGCCGCAGGCCTCAAGCCCGCCCGCCAGCGCCGAAAGCGCCTCGCGCGCGATCTCGATGACGCTCCGGCTCTCGCCGCCATGGCCGGTGACGCGCCCCTCGGTCGAGCGCGAGACATCGAGCAGGATCGACACCGCAAGGTCGCGCCGCTCGCGGCGGGTCTGCATCCAGACGCGGTCGCAGCCCTCGCCCGTGGCCGAGAAATCGACCCGCGCACGCACGATGCGCTCCATGTCCAGATCGTCGCCATCGGGGTGCCCGGTGGTCAGGATACGCCCGGGGCGCAGCGCCTCGAACTGTTTCCTGACGGCGCGGATGCGCGCGGCGGCGCGCGGATCGGTGCTGCCCGGTGCCGTGCCCGCGTCGGGCTCGACCGCAGAGACGAGCACCCGCGCATGGGCGGGCAGGTAGCGGCCCGTCCGCGTATCCCATTCGGGATAGAGATGGGTGCCCGACAGGCGCTCGCGGTCCACGTCCTCGGGGGCGAGGTCGAGATGCAGCTTGAGCCGCGTCGCCGGGGCCTGTGAAATCTGGCCGAGGCCGATCTCGTCCTGATCGTCGGCGGCCTTGCGGGCGCTGTCGTCGTCATCGTCCTCGACCCGGCGGTTGAGGTTGATGAACTCCGCCCAACTCAGGATCGCCTCGAACTTGTGGAGGATGAAACTGTCCTTGCGGTCGATCTCGCCGGCCTTGCGGCGGCGGGCGCGGCGCGTCTTGCCGTCCTGCTCCGCATCGGTCGGCCCGTCGGGGTCGGCCTCGGCGTCGCGGGTCTCGACCGCGCTCGCGTGGCTTGTGCCCTCGCCGCGCAGATCGGGCCAGAGCGGCACCGGGCGCGCGGCGCGATAGCCGCGCGGGGCGCGCAGGGCGCCGAAATCGCCGCTCTCCATCGCCGCCTCGAACGCTGTGGCGCGGGGCGGCAGCGGGGTCTCGTCACCCAGCATCCGGCGGATCAGCGCCTCCACCGCCGCCTCGGCCGCAGGCAGCCGGGGCTTGGGCCGCAGCGCCAGCACCCCACCGCAGAGATCGCGGTAGAGCGCGGCGAGGCCCGGTGCCTCGTCGAGCGTCGCGGCGACCATGCGCCGCGCGTCCGCCAGCGCGGCGAGATCGCGGGCAAGCGGGTCCTGCGGCCTGTCGCGGCCCGGCACCGCACAGGCCGCGCTCGCCGCAAGCCAGAGATACAGCGCCCCGTTGGCCTCGCGCGCGGGGAACACCGCGAGGCTGTCGGGCATTCGCAGGCTCGCGCCGTCGAACGAGGCGCGCGGCACGCGCTCCTCGTCGGTGCCGAGGCGGCGCAGCCAGGTCAGGCGGTGCCCCGAGCGTTCCTCGGACACCGCCTTGACCTCGACGGACGGATCGCCGCCGAGGCCCCGGAAAAGAACCGCCAGCCGCCCTGCGACCTCTGAGAGGCCGACACGGGCTCCATCGTGCACGCCGGGGGCGTCAAGACGGCTGGCATAGGCGTGCCACAGTTTCCCGATCGATTCTTCGGGCTCCCATGGCTCGATGTCGATCCTGCCCATCACCGGCCTCACCCGAAAACGGCGGTGACAAGATCGAGGAGCCCACGCTTGACATCCGCGTCGTCGGTCAGCGGCTCGATCATCGCGACGCGGATCGCGCGCCCGACCGGCATGCCCTGGCGGATGAGTGTCGCGGCATAGACCACGAGGCGGGTCGAGACCCCTTCCTCCAGGTCCTGCCCCCTGAGGTCGCGCAGCTTGCCCGCCAGCCGCACCAGCGGCTTGACCCGGTCCTCCGGCAGCCCGGATTCGCGCGCGACGACGGGGATTTCGTGTTCCGGGCGGGGAAAGGCGAATTCGAGGCTGATGAATCGCTGCCGCGTCGAGGGCTTCAGCGTCTTGAGGATGTTCTGGTAGCCCGGGTTGTAGGAGGCCACCAGCATGAAGCCGGGAGCCGCCTCGATTTCCTCGCCGGTGCGGTCGATGGGCAGGATGCGCCGGTCATCGGTGAGCGGGTGCAGCACCACGGTCACGTCCTTGCGCGCCTCGACCACCTCGTCGAGATAGCAGATCGCCCCCTCGCGCACCGCGCGGGTGAGCGGCCCATCCACCCAGACGGTCTCGCCGCCCTTGAGCAGGTAGCGCCCGATCAGGTCGGCGGCGCTCAGGTCGTCATGGCAGGCCACCGTGTGCAGCGGCCGCCCGAGGCGTGCGGCCATATGCGCGACGAATCGGGTCTTGCCGCAGCCCGTCGGCCCCTTGAGCAGGACCGGCAGATCGTTTTCATGGGCGGCGGCGAAGACCGAAATCTCGTCGCCCTGGGGCAGGTAGAAGGGGGCATCCGCCGCCCCCTTCCCCGTCTGGAAAGCTCCATCCATATCGCTCACTCCGCTGCGACCGTGGGCTCTTGCGAGATCACTTCGCGGCGCGGCACGAACACCGCGTAGACGAAGAGCAGCGCGCCCAGCACCACCGCGACGCCCGCGCCCAGCCGCATCCAGTAGAACAGGGCCAGCTGATCCTGCACGAACATGAATTCCTCGCCCATCACCCGTTGCAGATGGGTCTGCACCGTGCCCGCAAAGGTCAGAACGAAGGTCATGAACACCACGCCCGAGGACATCAGCCAGAACGAGGCCATGTTCAGCACCTGGTTATAGGGATCGCGCCCCAGCAGATGCGGCATGGCGTAGGTGATGATCGCGAGGTTGAGGCAGACATAGGCCCCGTAAAACGCCAGGTGGCCGTGGGCGGCGGTGATCTGCGTGCCGTGGGTATAGTAGTTGACCCCGTGCAGCGTGTGCAGGAACCCCCAGACGCCCGCGCCGAAGAAGGCCAGCGTGGCACAGCCCAGCGCCCACAGGAGCGCGGCCTTGTTGGGGTGGTCGCGCCGCCCCTTCCAGACCATGACGAAGGCGAAGGCCATCATCGCGAAGAACGGGATCACCTCGAGCGACGAGAAGATCGAGCCGATCCACTGCCAGTAGCCCGGCGTGCCGATCCAGTAATAGTGGTGCCCGGTGCCGAGGATGCCGGAGAAGAGCGCAGCGGCGACGATGACATAAAGCCATTTCTCCACCACTTCGCGGTCCACGCCCGTGAGCTTCAGCATCAGGAAGGCGAGGATCGAGGCCATCACCAGCTCCCACGTGCCCTCCACCCAAAGGTGGACGACATACCACCAGTACATCTTGTCGAGCGCGAGGTTCGAGGGGTTGTAGAAGGCGAAGAGGAACAGCAGCGCCAGCCCCCAGAGCCCCAGCAGCAGGATGTTGGTGATCGCCGTCTTGCGCCCCGCCAGCACCGTCATCGACACGTTGTAGAGAAAGATCAGCGCGGCCACGACGATCCCCGCCTTGACCCATTTCGGCTGTTCGAGGAATTCGCGCCCCTCCTTGCCGAGCAGGAAATTGCCCTCGAAGATGTTGAAGAGATAGGTCACGACCACGCCCAGCGTGCCCAGCACGAGGATGCCCAGTTGCAGCCAGGCGAGGTTCTGCGAGTGGATTTCGCGTTCGGATTCCTCGGGCAGGAGATAGTAGGCCGCCCCGAAGAAGCCCAGCAGCAGCCAGACGATCAGGCTGTTGGAATGCAGCATCCGAAGGATGTTGAAGGGCACGAGGTCCGACAGGAAGGTCGGCACGACGTAGACGAAGCCCATGACGAGGCCGATGGTCACCTGCACGGCAAAGAGTGCGAGGGCCACGGCGAAATAGGCCAGGGCGATTTTCTGGGTTTGGTATTTCATGGCGCGTGCTCCTTAGCCTGCGTCGTTGGGGGGCCAATCCTGCGTATTGATGCGATTGGTCCACAGCAGGAAGTCGGCGAGGTTGCGATACTCCTCGTCGGTCAGGTTGAAATTGGGCATCTGGCGGCGTCCCTCGACGCCGGTGGGCATGGCTTCCATCCACCCCTTGAGCACCGTGTAGGCGCCCTCGGGATCGTCCAGCACGCCCCAGCGCTCCATCACGTTGCCCACCTCGGGCGCGTAATAGGCGCCCTCGCCGAGAATCGAGTGGCAGTTGACGCAGGAATGCTTCTCCCAGAGGTGCTTGCCCGCCGCGACGCTCTCGGTCAGGCCTGCCTTGTCGGTCGACGTGTTGACGATATAGACGTGCGAGTGGACCGTGAGGCCGATGAATATGAGGATGAAGAACAGTGACCCGCCATAGAAGATATTGCGGGCCATGTTCTTGGTCATGACTTCGCGCATCGCGCTAACTCCTTCCCGGAACCGTTGTTGACCGGCCCTTTCTGCGCGCGGGGGCGGCAGAGGGCCTTAACAAAAGTCAACCGGGCCGATTTCGCCGCCCCATGGCGCGCGCAAGGCCGCGCGCGCGGCGCTTAACGAAAGTCAAGGTCGCGGTCCGTCATCCCGGCGAGACTGAGGGGGAACGGCCCATGCCGCCCCCCAAGCGGAGACCCGCGAAATGACCCCGCCCACCGGCGCGACACACCCCGCCCCCATCGCCCCCCTCTGCACGGAGGTGGCCGCGCCATGCATCGCACACGCCTGAAGGACGGGGCCCTCGACACCACCGACCGGACGCTGCTCAACCATCTTCAGGCGGGGCTGCGCCCCGAGCGCTGCCTGTTTCGCGGCCTCGCCGAGGCTGCGGGGCTCGACGAGGCCGAGGTGATCTCGCGGATCGAACGGCTGCGCGGCATCGGCGCCGTCACTAGGTTCGGGCCCTTCATCGATGCCGCGGCGCTGGGCGGGGCCTATTGCCTCTGCGCCATGGCCGTGCCCGCCGACCGGTTCGACGAGGTCACGGCCAAGGTCAACGCCCATGACGCCGTCGCCCACAACTACGAGCGTCGCCACCGGTTCAACATGTGGTTCGTGCTGGCCTGCGAAAGCGCCGCAGGGATCGGGG
>CAJXKX010000017.1 GCA_913055965.1 uncultured Roseovarius sp. | reverse complement strand
CCGCACAATCGTTCAAGTATTTTGCACTATAAAGTGACGACCACAGGCGTTTGAGCGCCCACCCGCGGTCGGGCGCTCGCGCGGCTCATCGCCAAAGCGGCAAGGTCCGCTCCTGGCCAGGACCGGCGGTCCTCCCCACTCTGGAAATCGCGCGGCGCGCGGGCTATTGTCAGTTTCCGCCTCTGCGCAACGGACAGGCCGCCAATGACCCGTTTTTCCGCCCCGATCGCCGAACAGATATGGTCCATGAAGTACCGATACGTCACCGAGGACGGCGGCGATGCCAGCGTCGAGGATACCTGGCGGCGCGTCGCGCGGGCGCTGGCGGCGGTGGAAGCGGAGCCGGAGGTGTGGGAGGACCGCTTCTATTCCGCGCTCGAGGATTTCAGGTTCCTGCCCGCGGGCCGGATCATCGCGGGCGCGGGCACGGGGCGCAGGGTGACGCTGTTCAACTGTTTCGTCATGGGCACGATCCCCGACGACATGGGCGGTATCTTCGACGCGCTGCGCGAGGCCGCGCTGACCATGCAGCAGGGCGGCGGCATCGGCTATGATTTCTCGACCATCCGGCCCAAGGGAGCGGTGGTCAAGGGTGTGTCTGCGGATGCGAGCGGGCCGCTCAGTTTCATGGATGTGTGGGACGCGATGTGCCGCACGATCATGAGCGCGGGCTCCCGCCGGGGCGCGATGATGGCCACGATGCGCTGCGATCACCCCGATATCGAGGCGTTCATCGCTGCGAAATCCGACGCCGCGCGGCTGCGGATGTTCAACCTCAGCGTGCTGGTGACGGATGCCTTCATGGAGGCGGTCAGGGCCGACGGGCCCTGGGAGTTGCAGTTCGGCGGCCGGGTCTACCACACGGTGCAGGCCCGCGACCTGTGGAACCGGATCATGCAGGCCACCTATGATTATGCCGAGCCGGGGGTGATCTTCATCGACCGGATCAACCAGGCCAACAACCTGGCCTATTGCGAGGAGATCGCCGCGACCAACCCTTGCGGCGAACAGCCGCTGCCCCCCTATGGCGCCTGCCTGCTGGGCTCGATCAACCTCGCCAGGCTGGTGATCGACCCATTCGGGAAACGCGCGCGGCTCGATGCGGCGGCGCTCAAGGACCTCGTGCGCCTCGCGGTGCGGATGATGGACAACGTGGTGGACGCCTCGCAATTTCCCCTGCCCGCGCAGGCCGAGGAGGCCCGCGCCAAGCGGCGAATCGGGCTCGGGGTCACGGGGCTTGCCGATGCGCTGCTGATGCTGGGGCTGCGCTACGGATCGGACGAGGCGGCGCGCCAGACCGAGATATGGATGCACAAGATCGCCGTCGCCGCCTATCTCGCCTCGGTCGATCTGGCCCGCGAGAAGGGGGCGTTCCCGCTCTTCGACGCCGAGCGCTTCCTCGCCTCGGGCACCATGCAGGAGATGGACGAGACCGTGCGCGACGCCATCTCCCGCCACGGCATCCGCAACGCGCTGCTGACGAGCGTCGCCCCCACCGGCACGATCAGCCTTTATGCGGGCAACGTCTCGAGCGGGATCGAGCCGGTCTTTGCCTACAGCTACACCCGCAAGGTGCTGCAGAAGGACGGGAGCCGCACCGAGGAGGAGGTGGTGGACTACGCCGTGCAGATGTGGCGCGAGATGTTCGGCGACACCCCCCTGCCCGATCACTTCGTCAACGCCCAGACGCTCGCCCCCGAAGAGCACGTCAAGATGCAGGCGGCGGCGCAGAAATGGGTCGACTCGAGCATCTCCAAGACCATCAACTGCCCCGCCGACATTTCCTTCGAGGCGTTCAAGGATGTCTACATGCAGGCCTGGGAGACGGGCTGCAAGGGCTGCACCACCTACCGGCCCAACGATGTGACGGGATCGGTGCTGAGCGTGAGCGAGGCCGAAGACAAGGTGCCCGGCGAGGGCCGGGCAGAACCGCCCGCCGAGGGTGGCGACGTCATCTACATGGCCGACCCGCTCGACCGCCCGCAGGAACTGGAGGGCGCGACCTACAAGCTGAAATGGCCCGACAGCAACCATGCGATCTACGTCACCGTCAACGACATCGTGCTGAACGGCCACCGGCGCCCCTTCGAGGTGTTCATCAACTCCAAGAACATGGAGCATTACGCCTGGACCGTGGCGCTGACGCGGATGATCTCGGCGGTGTTCCGGCGCGGCGGCGACGTGTCCTTCGTGGTCGAGGAACTCAAGGCCGTGTTCGACCCGCGCGGCGGGGCCTGGATGCAGGGAAAATACGTGCCCTCGATCCTTGCGGCCATCGGCGGCGTGCTGGAACGGCACATGGTGCAGATCGGCTTTCTCGCGGGCGAGGGACTGGGGCTCAAGACCGACCCGACGGCACAGGTCGTCGGGCTGGAAAACGCGCCCCGCGGCCCCGCCTGCCCGGCCTGCGGCAGCCATGACATGCGCATGATCGAGGGATGCATGACCTGCGCCGCCTGCGGTCACAGCAAATGCCAATAGGCGCACCGACGGGTGCCTGTATCATGGCCGGCCATGGTCGTCGTGCGCGGACACGAGCAAGCGTCTGAGCAGGGGGTGTCGGCGGACCGGGCCGGGTGTGCCGCATCGCGGCAGGGTGCCGTGCATCCGCGAGCGGGCGGCTCCGGCCTTTTGATCGCGGTGGCCGGTGCGACAGCACGCCGGACGCATCCCGGGCGCAGGTTCCGCTGCCCGCGTCGTGCCGCAGCGTTGCGGTCCCGGTCATGTCCCGGCCATCGCCTCGACCGTCTGCTCCGCAAGACTGATCCCGGCCTGGTTCATGGTCAGGTAGGTGTAATCGGCCCCGGCCTCCCGGATCTGTTCCTCGTGCGCCTCATGCAGGGCATGCGCGACGATCGGGCCCTCAAAGCCGCGTTGCCGCAGCGAGCGGGCGGCGATCAGCTTGGCCTCGATATCGTCCATCGCGAGGATCGCGGCCTTGATCCGGCCAAGATCGCAGCTGCGCCAGAAATTGCTGTCCTCGGCATCCGCGAACATGACGTTGCGCCCGGCCTCCTTGTGTGCCTGCGCCTTGTAGGTGTCGGCATCGAGGCCGAGCGGTTTCAGACCCTGTTCCCCGAGTAGCCTGTAGGCAGAAGTTCCGGTACGCCCCATCCCGAAGATAAGGACATCCGCGTCTCCGATGCTGCGCGGTTGCTCGTCCGGGTGGACCGTATCGCGCTCGTAGCGGCGCAGCCTGCTCTCGAGCCGCTCGTAGAGGGGATGCGCGTAGCGGTTCAGCGGGGCCGAGATCACGAACGAGATCGACACCGCGATGGCAAGCGGCACGAGGTATTCCGGCAGCACGCCCGCGGCCACGATCAGGCCGAACTCGGAATAGGCCGTCAGGCTGAGCGCGGTCAGGAATGCGCTGCGCGCCCGCAGCTTGAACGCCACCATGAGAACGAAGAACAGCACCCCCTTGAGCCCCAGAACCAGACCCGCCGCGATGGCAAAGACCATGGCCCCCCAATCCGGCAGACCGGTCAGCCCGATCTGCAGGAAAAAGCCCACGAGGAATATCTCCTTGAGAGACCAGAGCGATGCGCTCAGGTCCTTGGCGCGGGTATGGGTGGACAAGAGCACGCCCATCACCAATGCGCCGATCTCCGACGACAGGCCCATCGCCTCGAAGCCCATGCCGCCGATGACCAGCGACAGCATCATCCCCATCAGCACCAGAAGCTCGTCATGACCCGCGAAATCCAGCAGACGGTGCAGGACCGGCCGCAACAACGGAACGCCGAACACCAGAAGCGCCCAGATGTTCGGCGTCTGCCCGGACCAGACAGCCAGGACCACCAGCGCGATGATGTCCTGCACGATCAGGATGCCGATGGCGCTGCGGCCGTGAAACGCGCCGAGCTCGCGCTTGGTTTCCAGCAGTTTCGCGGCCAGCACGGTCGAGGAAAACGACAGCGCGATGGCCAGAAGCAGCGCGGTGTTCCAGTCGAGCGCCATCAAAAGCTTGACCCCCGGCGTGAACACCGCCACCGAGATGGCGAAATGCAGCAGCGCCCCGCCGATCACCTGCGATTGCGCGATCTGCGCAAGCTTGAGCTTGAGACCGACCGTGAAGAGCAACATCAGCACGCCGAGATGCGCGACATGGCTGAGCGCCTCGCCCGTGTAGTCGGGCAGACCGAGCGCGGAGCCGAAGATGTTGATGGCAAAGCCCGCGGCCAGGAAACCGACCAGGGGCGGCAAACCGATCTGCCGCACGGCCAGGCCGAAGAAGAAGGCGAAACTTATGGTGATGACTTCAAACACGACGCATCCTTCCCTTGCCCTGACATCCGCCCAGCCTCGCGCATCCGGCCCTCGACCACCACGGTTTTCGATCCGTTTTCACCATGATCCGCAAGGGGTGCCACGATTGTCGTCACACCGCGGCCACCGTCTCCGTTCGTACCGGATTCCGGCGGAAGACACCATTGCGCCATTCCGGATCGAGGCTCCGTGCCGTCTGAGCGCAGCCCTGTTCTGCCCGGCCAAGGGATGGGTCCAACGGCATCGAGAACGACCGAGAACGTTGCGGGCTGACCCGCTCCCCTGAAGAAACCTCAAGTCAAGCTTGTCCGAACGACGATGCGGAAAGGCGGGACACCGAGTTCTCCGGCGATATCGAAAGACTAATCGTCTCAACCGGTGATCGCATGGAAGTGATGGTGCCCGGGGGCGGAATCGAACCACCGACACGAGGATTTTCAATCCACTGCTCTACCCCTGAGCTACCCGGGCACGGGTGAGGGCTTGTCCCTCGGGTGGGCGTGTCTTAGGCGAGCGGGGGCGGGGTGTCCAGAGGGTTTGAGCAGGCTCAGTGCGGTTTTTCCGTCCGGTTTTCCGCCGCTTCCGCCGCTTCTTCGATATCGTCGGGATCCGACGACGGCACGCGATAGCCTTCGGAGAACCATTTGCCCAGGTCGATATCGGCGCAGCGGCGCGAGCAGAACGGGCGATAGCGTGCCGCGCCCGCCTTGCCGCAGATCGGGCAGGTCATCGCAGCACCTCAGCCAGCGGCATCCGGGCGCGCTGGCGCTGCAGTTCGTAATGCCCCAGCGGTGTCCAACCGGCCAGCACCGTCTCGACCTCGTCGCGGCGGAACGCGGCGCGCAGCGCATCCTCGAACACGCGGCGGTCCTTCTTGGGCATCGGCGCGAGGTCGAGCGTGATCTGCCCGCCGAGTCCGCGCAGTCGCAACTGCCGCGGCAGGTCGCGCGCCAGCGCGATATTGGCCTTTAGTCCGGCGGCGGGGCTGGTATCGGCACCGGTGTTGACATCCACCGCAACCAGCGCGCGCGTGGGCTCGATACAGGCCTGCGCACCGCCTGCGAGGCGCATCTCGGGTGCGCGCAGATCGTCGATCCGTTCGAGCACCCCGTGCGCCGCGAAACAGCCCGGCGCGCGGTCCAGTTCGGCGGGCTCCGGCCAGTCGCGCCAGGCCCGCGCGTGCGGCCCGTCGCCGTCGAGCAGCTTTTCCGCGCCGCGCCCCGCGGCGTCGCCGGTCACGGCCTCGGCCACTTCGCGCATCTGCGCGATATCGGCGGCAATCGCCTCTTCCTCCGCCCCGTCGCAGGCCGAGCGCAGGATCAGCCCCATGCAGCTGTCGCCCATCGCCCCGGCCGCGATCTCCTGCAGGCGCACCCGTTCGTCCTCGTCGCGGATGGCGCGCGAGACGTTGCGGCCGGGCGCCTCGGGGGTAACGATGGCGTAGCGGCTCTTGAACAGCACGCGGGCGGTCACGGGGATCGCCTTGCCCGGCTCGGCATAACCCGTCACCTGCACCAGCAGCGCCTGCCCCGGCGCGAGCCCCTTGACCTGCCGCACGAAGGCGGTGCCGTCGGGCGTGCGCAGGAACATGCCGCCCTGTCCCTTGACCGGGCGATCCGCGATGGCGCGATAGATGGTGCCGGGGCGGGGCGCGTCGCTGTCGATCAGCAGGTCGTCGAGCCGCCCGCCCACCATCAGCGCCGCCGCCTCGCGGCCCTCCAGTTGATCGAGGGCGATGGTGATGCGCTCGGTCATGGCCGATCCTTCCATACCGGGTAGCCCGCCGCCTGCAAGAGCCCCGCCGTCTCGGCCAGCGGCAGGCCCACGATACCGGTGAACGAGCCGGATATCCACGGCACGAACGCCCCGGCCATGCCCTGGATGCCGTAGCCGCCGGCCTTGCCCTGCCAGTCGCCCGAGGCGAGATAGGCGTTGATTTCCTCGTCCGAGAGCCGCTTCATCCGGACCGCGCTGACCACGTCGCGCTCCCACAGCCGCGCGCCGCGGCGCACCGCAACCGCGGTGATCACCCGGTGCCGCCGCCCCGAGAGGGCATGGAGGAACTGTGCCGCCTCGCCGGCGTCCGCGGGCTTGCCGAGGATGCGGCGGCCCATCGCGACGGTGGTGTCGGCGGCGAGCACGATATCGTCTGCGCCCGCCTCGGTGGCTTGCGCCTTTTCCCGCGCCATGCGCGCGCAATACGGGCGGGGCAATTCGCCCTTGCCCGGGGTCTCGTCGATCTCGGGCGGGCGCACATCATGCGGAACCACCCCGATCTGCGCCAGCAGGTCGCGGCGGCGCGGGCTGCCCGAGCCGAGAATCAGCGTCACGGGATCGCGCTTACTTGAAGCGGTAATTGATCCGCCCCTTGGTCAGGTCGTAGGGGGTCATTTCCACCTGCACCTTGTCGCCTGCCAGAACGCGGATGCGGTTCTTGCGCATCTTGCCTGCCGTATGCGCGATGATCTCATGGCCGTTCTCAAGCTCGACCCTGAATGTCGCGTTCGGCAGGAGTTCCTTGACGACACCGGGGAATTCGAGCGTGTCTTCCTTGGCCATGGTCTCTCCTTGCTCTCGCGTCCCGCCGGTCTGCGGAACGCGCTAGTAAATGCGCCCGTTTCCCGCTTTTTTCAAGGTCTAATCAACGCAGGCGCGTGGGTGTGACCGCGCGGTCACGCCCCGCCTGATCGTCCCAGTGGCGGCGACCCAGCACGACACCGTCGGCGCGCACATGCGCGACCGCCCCGAGATCGACCTTCGCCACCGTCCATCCGGGGGCGTTGAGCGTGCCCTCGGCGATCACTCCGGTGGGCGGAAAGCCGGTATCGGGCGGGCCGAAGATACCGCCCATCCCGGTATTGGCATCCACCGCCGGAGACCATGCCGCATCGCCGACGGTCGAGGCCATGACGGTGATGCACTGCGCCTCGAGCGCGCGCGCCATCGCACCGATGCGCACGCGGGAATAGCCCGCGAGCGCCTCGGTGCAGGACGGCGCGAGGATCAGGTCGGCCTCGGCAAGGGCGCGGCCCAGGAGGGGAAATTCGCAATCATAGCAGATCAGGATGCCGATTCTGCCCAGCCCCGTGTCGAACAGCGTCAGCGGGCCGCCGGGGATCACGTCCCACTCTTCGCGCTCGAACCGGGTCATGATCTGCTTGTCCTGGTGGCCGCGCGCTCCGGTGGGCGTGTAGAGCGTGGCACGGTTCACCGGCCTTTCTCCGATCGCGGGATCGAACACCGGGGCCGAGGCGCCGAGGATATGCAGCCCGTGGCGCGCCGCGAGATCGGCATGCAGGTCGCCCGCATCCGCCATCACCGCATCGACCGCATGGAGCGACCGCTCCAGATCGCCCGCCGCCTCCGCTCCTGCCAGCATGGCAAGCTCCATCGCCCCGTATTCGGGAAAGACGGCGAGATCGGCCCCCTCCGCCGCCGCCCGCGCCACCCAGTCGGACAGTTTCGCGGCATATTCCGCCCAGTTTACAAGCGGGTCGAGCGGGTAGGCGGCGGTGGCGATCTTCATGGCGGTCCTTTCGCGCAGCGGGAACGCCTCTCCATACCGTCCCTGCCCCCGCGCGTCGAGCAATTGCCGCCACCTGCCGCCCCGTGCTACGCTCGCGCGAACGAGGCAGGGCAGCCCGGCGGATGAAAAGAACGGCACTCCGGAAATACCAGCGGCTCGAGGCGGCGGCGCTGTGGCGGCCCGAGCCCGGCGCGCAGCGCCTCGACGTGATCGTGTCGCTGGGCGAGGCGACGCTGACCATCACCGACCTGCGCGAACGGGTGCAGGCGCATTGGTCGATCGCCGCCGTCGCGCGGGCCAATCCGGGCGCCGAACCCGCGCTCTACCACCCCGATGCCGACCCCGGCGAGACCCTCGAGATCGCCGAGGGCGAAACCGAGATGATCGCCGCCATCGAAACCCTGCGCAGCGCCATCGCCCGCCAGCGCCCGCGCCCGGGACGGCTGCGCGTGGCGGGCATGGCCGCGAGCCTGCTTGTCGTGGTGCTGGTCCTGACGCTCTGGCTGCCCGGCGCGGCGCGGGAACACGCGCTGCGCGTGGTGCCCGAGGCCAAGCGTGACGAGATCGGACAGGCGCTGCTCGATCATCTCTACCGCGTGACCGGGCCGCCCTGCCGCACGCCCGGCGGCACCGGTGCGCTCGCCGCGCTGGAGCGGCGCCTTCCCGCGGTCTCGGGCCGGACCCGGCTGGTCGTGGTGCGCAGCGGTGTCGGAGCCGCGCTGCCCCTTCCCGGCGGCACGATCCTCCTGAATGCCGATCTTGTCGAGGATCACGACACGCCCGACATCGTCGCGGGGCACATCCTCGCGGCGCAGCTGCGCGCCGAGACAAGGGATCCTCTCGACACGCTGCTCGCCAACGCGGGGCTGCGCGAGGTGTTGCGCCTGCTCGCCACCGGACGCCTCGGCGACGACGCGCTGCGCGCCCATGCCGAGGCGCTGCTGCGCGATCCGCCCCCACCGCCGCCCGATGCCGTGCTGATTGCCGGTTTCGAACGGCTCGAGGTCCGCGCGACGCCCTACGCCTATGCCCGCGACATCACAGGCGAGACGGTGCTGGGCCTGATCGAGGCTGATCCCTTTGCCCGCGACGCCGACCTGCCGCCCATCCTGAGCGATGGCGACTGGCTGCGGCTTCAGGGGATTTGCGGCGGCTGAGGGCCGGGGGCGCGCCGCTCGTTACGATCGGCCCCGAAGCGGCATCCGCACCTGGGGCGCTATTCGAAACAGCGCACCGGAGTCAGGAAAGTTCAAAACTTTCCTGGACGGAATTTCTTCAAAATTCCGCCTCCCGGCGATGACAACCCGCCCTCCCGGCCCCTCACATTCCCTTCGCAGCCTGGCGCAACTCGAACTTCTGGATCTTGCCGGTCGAGGTCTTGGGCAATTCCCGGAAAACCACCGCCTTGGGCGTCTTGAACCCGGCCAGCCGCTCGCGGGCAAAGGCGATGAGATCGGCCTCGCCCACCTCGGCCCCGTCCTTCAACTCGACAAAGGCACAGGGCACCTCGCCCCATTTGTCGTCCGGCTTGGCCACCACGGCACAGAGCAGCACCGCCGGGTGCCGCATGAGCACCCCCTCCACCTCGACGGAACTGATGTTCTCGCCGCCCGAGATGATGATATCCTTGGCCCGGTCGGCGATCTTGAGATAGCCGTCGGGATGCTGGAACGCGATGTCGCCCGAGTGGAAATACCCCCCCGCAAAGGCCTTCTCGGTGGCCTCCGGATTCTTGAGGTAGCCCTTCATCACCGAGTTGCCGCGAATCATGATCTCGCCAAGGCTCTCGCCATCCATCGGGATCTGTTCCATGGTCTCGGGGTCCATCGCGGTGATGTCCTCCATCATCGGCATGAGGATGCCGGTGCGCGCCTTGATGGCATAGCGCTCCTCGTCGGGCAGATCGTCCCACCGCGCCTGCCACAGGCATTCGGTGACATGGCCATAGGTCTCGGTCAGCCCGTAGACCTGCGTGACGGTAAAGCCCAGCGGCTCGATCGCCGCAATCGTCGCGGCGGGCGGCGGGGCCCCGGCGGTGAACACGTCGACCACGTGATCGAAGTCGCGGCGCTCCTCGTCCCTGGCATTCACGATCATGTTGAGCACGATGGGCGCGCCGCCGAAATGCGTGACCCCCTCGTCGGCGATGGCGTCATAGATTGCCCGGGCGGTGATGTCGCGGCAGCACACCACGGTGCCGCCCAGCATCGGCATCAGCCAGACATGGTTCCAGTTGTTGCAGTGAAACAGCGGCACGATGGTGAGGTACTTGGGGTAGCGCGGCAACTGCCAGCTCACCACCGTGCCCATGGTCATCAGGTAGGCCCCGCGATGATGGCAGACCACGCCCTTGGGCCGCCCCGTGGTGCCAGAGGTATAATTCAGCGCAAGGCTCTCCCACTCGTCTTCGGGCATGATCCAGGCGAAATCGGGATCGCCGGTGGCAAGGAATTCCTCGTAGCTCATGTAATCGGAATGCGCGTGCACCCCGGCCCCGTCATCGGGCACCTCGATGATCGCGGGGGCGGGCCGCTCCATGATCGCGAGCGCGGCATCCAGCGTGGGCAGGAACTGCGTGTCGCACAGCACCACCCGCGCCTCGCCATGATCGAGGATATAGGCGATGGTGTCGGCCTCGAGCCGGGTGTTGATCGCGTTGAGCACCGCGCCCGCAGCGGGCACGCCGAAATGCGCCTCGCAATGGGCGGGCACGTTGGGCAGGATGGTCGCCACCACGTCGCCCGGCTCTACCCCGATATTCGCCAGCGCCGAGGCCAGCCGCGAGACGCGCGCGTGATATTCGGCATAGGTCTTGCGATGCCCGGGATAGACCACCGCCTCGCGCTCGGGAAAGAGATGCGCCGCGCGTTTCAGATGCGACAGCGGCGTCAGCGGCACGAAATTCGCCGCTCTCTTGTCCAGCCCGGTCTCGTCCCTCATCCAGCCCATCGCATGCCTCCCTCGCTTGCGTCCCACGGTTCCGGGTGATTAGCAGGAAGCACCGCGCTCAGGTCAAGAGCCGGTTGGCCGGACGGTCCGCAAACATCACCTGACTCAGGCCGAAAGCCCCGCCATGCCGCAGATGATGCGCCATTCCTCCGCCGTCACCGGCTGCACCGACAGGCGCGAATTGCGCACAAGCACCATCTCGGACAGGCGCGGATCGGCCTTGATCATATCGAGCGTCACTGGCACCTGCGCTGCTTCCACCGCCTTGATGTCGACGCAGTCCCAGCGCGGATCATCCGTGGTGCTGTCGGGATGCGCCTCGGCGATCACCTCGACCGTGCCCACCACCGCCTTTTCCTTTTGCGAATGATAGAAGAAGCCGCGATCCCCCACCGCCATCTCGCGCATGAAGTTGCGCGCCTGGTAATTGCGCACGCCATCCCATTCCTCGCCGTCGTCCCCCTTGGCCACCTGATCGGGCCAGCCCCAGACCGACGGTTCGGACTTGAACAGCCAGTAGCGCATCAGATCACCTTCTTCCACGGGATCAGTTCGACACCGGAGAAGAGCTCGGCCCTGGCATAGGGATCGTTATTGGCCCAGTCCTGCGCCGCCTTCATGTCCTCGACATCAAGGATGATGAGCGAGCCGACCATCTCGCCCTCGTCATTGAGCAGCGGCCCGGCCTGAGAGACCACGCCGGTCTCCTTGAGATAGGCGATATGGGCCTCGCGATTGTCGAGACGGGTTTGCAGGGCGCCGGGCTTGTCGCGGGCGATCAGGGCAATCAGCATCGTTCTTCCTTCAATGGCCTCGAGAGCAGCATATCCATCGCCTCGGCCACGCGCAATTCACCTGCGACCAGCGCCACGACCGCCGCCGTCACCGGCATGTCGATGCCCAGTGCCCGCGCCCGCGCCAGCACGGCGCGCGCCGTCGCCGCCCCCTCGACGGTGATCGCGGGGTCGAAATCCTCGCCGCGCCCGAGGCTCTCGCCATAGCGATAGTTGCGCGACTGCGCGCTCGTGCAGGTCAGCGCCAGGTCGCCAAAGCCCGACAGCCCCGCCAGCGTCTCGGGCCGCGCGCCCAGAGCCGGGGCCAGCCGGTTCATCTCGGCGAAACCGCGCGTCATCAGCGCGGCGCGCGCGCTCTCGCCCAGCCCCGCCCCCATCACCGCGCCGCAACCGATGGCGATCACGTTCTTGAGCGCCCCGCCCAGTTCCGCGCCCACCGGATCGGTGCTGCGATAGAGCCGAAGCGTGGGTGTCGAGAGAGCCGCCTGCAGCGCCGCGCCCACCGCCTCGCCGCCGCAGGCCAGCGTCAGCGCCGTGGGCAGGCCAAGGGCGATGTCGCGGGCAAAACTCGGGCCGGTCAGGATCGCGGATGTGGTGTCGGGGCAGCTTCGCGCGATCAGGCCCGTGGGCCCGAGGCCGGTGGCCAAGTCCATCCCCTTGCAGCAGGCGACGAGGGCGCGCGCGCCCAGCGCCGCGCGGTGCGCCTCCAGAAACCCGCCCAGCACCTGCATGGGCATCGCCAGCAGGCAGGGCGCATCGCCGCCGGGCACCTGACCCGAGATCACGGTGATCGCCTCGGGCAGGGCAATGCCCGGCAGGCGGCGGTCGTTGACGCGCCGCGCCTGCATCGCTGCGGCATGGCCT
This sequence comes from uncultured Roseovarius sp., assembly GCA_913055965.1. GTDB lineage: Bacteria > Pseudomonadota > Alphaproteobacteria > Rhodobacterales > Rhodobacteraceae > Roseovarius. The sequence goes on along the minus strand of CAJXKX010000017.1, from coordinate 266 downwards.
GCATCGCGCGCCCAGAGCGTGACCGGGCCGCTTCGCGCCAGCGCCACGGCCAGCGCCGTGCCGAACGCCCCTGCGCCGCAAACAAGCGTCATGCCTTGGCCCCCTTGCGCCCGCCGCCCAGCATCGCCGGGCTTGCCGCGTCGAGCGGCCAGCGCGGGCGAGCGGCAAGGGTCATGTCGTCGCGACGCCCCAGCCGGAACATCTCGCCCCCCGCATAGGCGATCATCGCCGCGTTGTCGGTGCAGAGCGCCAGCGGCGGCGCAAGG
>CAJXKX010000016.1 GCA_913055965.1 uncultured Roseovarius sp. | reverse complement strand
AGCGCGCTGGGCATCACGAAGCGTTCGATCTCGTGGCGCGAGAGGTTCCAGTGATCCTCGGCCAGACCTGCCGCCGCGCCCTCGTCCCGCGCGGCGATGGCGGCGATGATCGCGTCGTGCTGGCGGCTGGCTTCGGCGACGTTGTCGGCCATGGTGGCGTTTTCCGGGCGATAGAAGGTCATGGAAATGCGCGCGTGGTCGATCAGCAGGCGGTGGAACGAGGGCAGCAGGTAGATATTTCCCGCCATTTCGCCGGTGATCTCGTGGAAGCGGTTGTTGGCCAGCGTGCGATCCGGGGTCGATCCGTCGCGCAGGGCGGCGCGGAAGGTCTCTTGCGCGGCGCGCAGGGCGGCAACCTGCACCTCGGTCGCGTTGCGCGCGGCAAGGCGCAGGATCGCGCCATAGATCATCGGGGCGGCGAGGAAGAAATCACGCAGCGTGGTGTGCGAGAGGTCCGCCACGCGCGGCCCGCGATTGTCGCGCAGGTCGACATAGCCAAGCCCCGCCAATTCGCGGAACACCTCGCGCACCGGGGTGCGCGAGAGATCGAATTCGGCGCAGAGCGCGGCCTCGTCGAGATCGGCACCGGGGCGCAGCGCGGTGGTGAGAATCGCGTGCTTCAGATGCGTGGCGAGCGTGGTCTTGCGGTCCTTGGCGGCCATGCGGGGGCCTCCTGGCAGTGGGATTTATGCTTGCCTTTTAATGAATACAGATTGTATACGCAATGAATAATTATTGCCGCGCCAGACACCCCGCCGATGGTCCGCCCATGACAGAGCCGCAGCACTTCATCTTCGTCCTGGTCGAGGAGTTCTCGCATCTTGCCTTTTCCTGCGCGGTCGAGCCATTGCGCATCGCCAACCTGCTGAGCGGGCAGACGCTCTATCGCTGGTCCTTCGCGTCCGAGGACGGGCAGAGCGCCACCTGTTCCAACGGCTCGGTCACGCTGGTGCATCACGGGCTCGCCCGCCTGCCGAAATGCGACCGTCTGTTCATCCTCTCGGGCATCCACATGCGCGCGCATCTGACCAAGCGGCTGATGTCGATGCTGCGTCGCGAAGCGCGGCATGGCACGCCCATCGGGGCGCTGTGTTCGGGCGCGTGGATCCTGGCCGAGGACGGGATGCTCAACGGAATGAAGGCGGCGATTCACTGGGAATTTCACGACAGCTTCATGGAACGCTTTCCCGAGGTGAATCTGGTGCGCAACGTCTTTGTCGCCGACGAGCGGCACCTCACCGCCTCGGGCGGCACCGCCACCGCCGACCTGATGCTGCACCTGATCGAGCGCGACCACGGGTATGACCTGTCGATGGCGGTGGCTGACCAGATGGTCTATAGCGCCGCGCGCGAGGCGACGGCGGCACAGCGCGTGTCACTGCAATCGCGCAACGGTATCCGCAACGCGCACCTGACCTATGCGATCGGGCGGATGCGCGCCTCTATCGAAGAGCCGGTCAGCCCCGCGCGAATCGCTGCCGAGATCGGGATTTCGACGCGGCAGCTTGAACGGCTGTTCGGCAAGTTCCTCAACACCTCGCCCAAGAAATATTCCATGGAGCTGCGGCTGGAACGCGCGCGCCACCTGCTCATTCAGACCGAAGCGCCTGTAATCGAGATCGCGCTCTCCTGCGGGTTCGAGAGCGCGGGGCATTTCTCGCGGGTCTACCGCGCCGCCTATGGCGTGGCCCCCGGGCAGCAGCGCGGTCGGCTGACCTGATCACACGTCGTGATAGTCGCGATACCACTCGACAAAGCGGCGCACGCCCTCGCGGAACGGGGTCGCGGGGCGATAGCCCGTGAGATTCTGCAGGAGGCTCGCATCGGCCCATGTCGCGGGCACGTCGCCGGTCTGCATGGGCATGTAGTTGCGGATTGCCTCGCGCCCGATCTCGGCCTCGATGGCGTCTATGAAATCGAGCAGGCGCACCTTGTCGGAATTGCCGATATTGACCACGCGGAAGGGCGCGGCGGGCGACAGGTTGTCGCCCTCCACCGCCGTCTCGGGGCTGCCGGGCGCTGCGTCGATCAACAGGCGGATGCCGCGCGCGAGATCGTCCACATAGGTGAAATCGCGCCACATCTCGCCGTTGTTGTAGATGTCGATGGGGGTGCCTTCGAGGATGCCCTTGGTGAACTTGAAAAGCGCCATGTCGGGCCGCCCCCACGGCCCGTAGACGGTGAAGAAGCGGAACATCGTGACCGGCAGCCCGTGGATATGCGCCCAGGCATGGCCCATCGATTCGTTGGCCTTCTTGGTGGCGGCGTAGATGGTCAGCTGCGTGTCTGCCTTTTGCCGCTCGTCAAAGGGCATGTCCTCGTTGGCACCGTAGACCGACGAGGTCGAGGCCATGAGCAGGTGCCGCACCTCTGCGGCGCGCGCCGCCTCCATCACGTTTAGCGTACCGATGACGTTGGAATCGACATAGGCGCGCGGATTCTCAAGGCTGTAGCGCACGCCCGCCTGCGCCGCGAGATGCACGATCACGTCGGGGGCGAACTCCGCCACCGCCGTGGCGAGCGCGGCCTCGTCCTCGAGCATCGCCTCGGTCGCGGAAAAGCCGGGGTTCTGATGCAGCATCGCATGGCGGCGCTGTTTCAGGCGGACATCGTAGTAATCCGTCATCCCGTCATAGCCCGCCACCTGATGCCCCTCCGAGAGCAGCAGGCGGGCGAGGTGAAAGCCGATGAAGCCGGCGGTTCCGGTGATGAATACGCGCATCAGCGACCGACCCCCTCATACGCCTCGAAGCCCGCGCGGCGCGCGTCGCGGGCGGAGTAGATGTTGCGCAGGTCGGCCATGCGGGGCGCGGCCATCTTGCGCGCCAGCTTCTTGAGGTCGAGCGCGCGAAACTCGTTCCACTCCGTCAGGATCACCAGCAGGTCTGCCTTGTGCGCGGCCTTGTAGGGATCGTCGCACCAGACCACGCCGGGCAACAGCGCCTCGCCCTCGCGACGGCCCTGCGGATCGACCACCCGCACCTTGGCCCCGCCCCCGACCAGCGCGGGCACGATGGTAAGCGCGGGGGCGTCGCGCATGTCGTCGGTATTGGGCTTGAAGGTCACGCCCAGCACCGCCACCGTGCGGCCGTTGAAGCTGTCGCCGCACATCTCGCGCAGCTTGTCGATCATCCGCGCCTTGACGCACTCGTTGACGCGAATGACCGTCTCGACGATGGTCTGCGGCACCGCGTGCTCCTGCCCGATGCGGGCAAGCGCGGAGGTATCCTTGGGAAAGCACGAGCCGCCATAGCCCGGACCGGCATGCAGGAACTTGTTGCCGATGCGCCCGTCAAGGCCCATGCCGCGCGCGACTTCCTTGACATCCGCGCCCACCCGCTCGCACAGCCCCGCGATCTCGTTGATGAAGCTGATCTTGGTGGCGAGAAAGGCGTTGGCCGCGTACTTGATCATCTCGGCGGATTCGAGATCGGTGTAGACGATGGGAAATTCGCGCAGGAACAGCGGGCGATAGATATCGGCCATCACCTCTTGCGCGCGCTCCGACTGCACGCCCACCACCACGCGGTCGGGCTTCATGAAATCCTCGATCGCCGCGCCCTCGCGCAGGAATTCGGGGTTCGACGCGACGTCGAACTCGGCCTGCGGGTTGGCCTTGGCGACGGTCTGCTTGACGCGGCGGTTGGTGCCCACGGGCACCGTGGATTTGGTCACGATCACGGCATAGCCGGTGAGCGCGCGGGCCACCTCCTCGGCGGCGGCCATGACATAGGTGAGATCGGCGTGCCCGTCGCCGCGGCGCGTAGGCGTGCCCACCGCGATGAACACCGCATCCGCGCCATCCACCGCCGCCGCGAGATCGGTGGTAAACGACAGCCGCCCCGCCTCGACATTGCGGGCCATCAGGGCATCGAGCCCCGGCTCGTAAATGGGCACCTCGCCGCGCTCGAGCATCGCGATCTTTTCGGGCATCTTGTCGACGCAGACCACGTCATGCCCGAAATCCGAGAAACACACCCCCGAGACGAGCCCGACATAGCCCGTGCCGATCATCGCGATTTTCACAACCCTGTCTCCCCGATCCGCGCGCGCCCACGGCGCGCCCTGCTCAAATGCGGCCCTGGTCGCGTCTTACACATCCATCCGGGGGTTGAGAAGGCGGGACGGGGCGCGGGCAGCCAAAAAGCGGGGGGACGATCAAAGCCCCAGCTTGGCCGTCACGATCTCGTTCACCGCCTTTGGGTTGGCCTTGCCGCCCGTGGCCTTCATCACCTGCCCCACGAACCAGCCCGCAAGCTTTGGATTGGCCTTGGCCTTTTCCACCTGCGCGGGGTTGGCGGCGATGATCTCGTCCACGGCGGATTCGATCGCGCCGGTGTCCGTCACCTGCTTCATGCCGCGCGCCTCGACGATCTCCTCGGGGTCGCCGCCCTCGGTATAGACGATCTCGAAGAGGTCCTTGGCGATCTTGCCGGAGATGGCGTCGGAGCGGATCAGCCGCACGATGGCGGCCAGTTGCGCCGGGCTGACCGGGCTTTCATCGATGGAGTGATCCTCTTTCTTCAACCGGCCAAAGAGTTCGTTGATGACCCAGTTCGCCGCCAGTTTGCCGTCGCCCGCACCCGCCGCGACCTGCTCGAAATAGGCGGCATTGGCCAGATCGGCGGTCAGCACGCTCGCGTCATATTCCGACAGGCCGAAGTCCAGCACGAAGCGCGCCTTCTTGGCGTCGGGCAACTCGGGCAGGCTGGCCGCGATCTTGTCCACCCATTCCTGCTCGATTTCCAGCGGCAGCAGGTCGGGATCGGGGAAATAGCGGTAATCATGCGCCTCTTCCTTGGAACGCATGGAGCGGGTCTCGTTGCGGTCGGGATCGTAGAGGCGGGTTTCCTGCACCACCTCGCCCCCCGATTCGAGGATCGCGATCTGGCGGCGCGCCTCGTAGTCGATCGCCATCTGGATGAAGCGCATGGAGTTCATGTTCTTGATCTCGCAGCGGGTGCCGAGATGCGAGAAATCCTGCGTCTCCTGGTATTTCTCGTACTGGCCCGGGCGGCAGACCGAGACGTTGACGTCGGCGCGCAGGTTGCCGTTCTGCATGTTGCCGTCGCAGGTGCCCAAGTAGCGCAGGATCTGGCGCAGCTTGGTCACGTAGGCCGCAGCCTCTTCCGGGCCGCGGATGTCGGGGCGGCTGACGATTTCCATCAGCGCCACGCCGGTGCGGTTGAGATCGACGAAGGACATGGCAGGGTCCATGTCGTGGATCGACTTGCCGGCGTCCTGCTCCATGTGGATGCGCTCGATCCGCACCAGCCTCGCGATGCCCGGCTCCATATCCACGAGGATTTCACCCTCGCCCACCAGCGGATGATAAAGCTGGCTGATCTGATAGCCCTGCGGCAGGTCGGGGTAGAAATAGTTCTTGCGGTCGAAGGCGGACCACAGGTTGATCTTCGCCTTCAGCCCCAGCCCCGTGCGCACCGCCTGCTCGACGCAGAATTCGTTGATGACGGGCAGCATGCCGGGCATGGCCGCATCGACGAAAGAGACGTTGGAATTGGGCTCTGCCCCGAACTGTGTCGAGGCGGCGGAGAAAAGCTTGGCCTTTGACGCCACCTGCGCATGTACCTCCATGCCGATGACAAGCTCCCAATCGTGCTTTGCCCCGGCAATGACCTTGGGTTTCGGCGCGTCATAGGTGAGATCCAGCATCCTGCGGCTCCATGCTCTGGCTTGAACTGCGTTCTACGCGGCGGGCCGGGGCGGGGCAAGAGGGCCTAGCCGAAGGACACCCCCATCTCCCAGAATCCCACCTCCAGCCGCGTCGCGGTGGTGAACCGGTGGCAGAGCCGCGCCCAGCCGGGCGTGGCCTCGGGCGCGGGGCCGAGACGGCGCGCGACAGCTGTATCGAAGAGCGCCCCCACCTCGCGGCAGACCTGCTGATACTCCTCGCCCGCATAGGTGGCGATCCAGTCGGCAAAGGGGTGGCCCTCCGCCACGTCCTGCCCAAGCCGCGCGCCGATCTCGCCATAGCCCATGACGCAGGGCGCGAGTGCGGCGAGCAGGTCGAGGAAATCCCCCGAATGCCCGGCGTCGAGCACGTAGCGCGTATAGGCGAGATTGGCGGGGTGTTCCTCGGCCCCGAACAGGTCGGACTCCGACAGCCCCGCCTCGGCGCATGTCTTCACATGCAGGCCGATCTCGGTATTGACCAGCGCATCCACCGTCGCCGCGCAGGTGCGCATCTCCTCCACCGTCTCGGCCTTGGTCACGGCGAGCGCCCAGGCGCGGGCGAAATGCACCAGAAAGATGTAATCCTGCACGAGATAGCCGAGGAACGCCGCGCGCGGCAGCGTGCCCTCGCGCAGCCCTTCGACGAAGGCGTGACGGGTGTATTCCGCCCAGACCGGGCCCGCCGCATCGCGCAGGCGGGGGAAGGTCGTGCCATAGTCCCCGTTCATTGCGCGTTCAGGTCCAGCGCGATACCCGAGACGGGCGTCTCTTCCTCGATCATGCCCGCGTCGAGCAGGAAGCGCTCGAAGGTCCGGTAGCGCGCGTGAGCGAGCGCGGCGGGACGGGTGGCGAAGCGCGGAAAGGTATCGACCCAGGCCTTTTCGTTGAGTTCGTCCTGCAATTCGCGCGAGGTGCCGGCGAAAATCTCCCAGCTTTCCTGCGGGTGGTTCATGATGTACTGCGTCGCGCGCTCGGTGGCGTGCAGGAAGCGGCGGATCATTCCCTCATCCATCGTCTCGGGATTGGCGACGTAGATCAGTTCGTCATAGGCGGGCACGCCCTCTTCCTCGACAAAGAAGCACCGCCCCGGCACGCCCTCGATCTCCATCTGGTTGAGCTCGAAATTGCGGTAGGCCCCAATCACCGCATCCACCTGCCCCGACATCAGCGACGGCGAGAGCGACCAGTTGACGTTGACCAGCTCGATATCGTCGAGCGTCAGACCGTGCTGCGCGAGGATCGCCGTCAGCAGCGCCTCCTCGACGCCCGCGACGGAAAAGCCCACCTTGCGCCCCTTGAGATCGGCGGCGGATTTGACGGGGCCGTCCTCGAGCACCAGCAGGCAGTTGAGCGGCGTGGCGATGAGCGTGCCGACGCGGCGCAGCGGCAGGCCGTTCTCGATCTGAAGGTGAAGCTGCGGCTGATAGGCGATGGCGAGGTCCGCCTTGCCGGCGGCGACCATCTTGGGCGGATCGGAGGGGTCGGCGGGGGCCACCACCTCGACCTCGAGCCCGGCTTCCTCGAAATATCCCAGTTCCTCGGCCAGCAGGATCGGCCCGTGATCGGGGTTCACGAACCAGTCGAGGATGAGGGTCATCTTGTCCTGCGCCATGGCCGGGGCGGCCATGAGGGCGAGGATCAGGGTCAGGGTTCGCATGTATCAGCCTCCTGTTGGAGATCGCCGAGGGCGATCAGTGCAATCTCTCCGTCCCAGTGCCCGCGCAGCCGCGCCGCCGCCTGCCAGGAGCGCAGGCCCGAGCGGCAGGCCAGCACGGCGCGCGGGCCCTGTGGGCGAAGGGTGTCGAAATCGGTCACGCTGTGGCGCGTGGCGTCGGGAAGGGCGGGGCCGGGCTCGCCCTCGGCGCGCAGGTCCACGATCCAGTCATCGGGTGCGACCTGCGCGGGCGCGATGAAGCCGAAGCCGCGCTCCGGCTCGGGTGCGCGGTCGAAGCGGAAGCCGCCGAAACGGTGGCCGATAGCGTCGAACGTGATCAGTTGACCCAGTGGATCAGGCTCTGTTCCAGCCAAAATGGCCAATGCCATCTGCGCCTGAAGGCTGCCGATCACCCCCACGGAGGGCCCCAGCACGCCATCGGCGTCGCAACTGCCCAGCCGGTCCGGCAGGTCGGGGAAAAGCGCGCGCAAACTCGGCGCGCCGCCGCAGAAGCCACCGCAATAGCCCGAGGTGCCCACTACCGAGGCGCTGATCAGCGGCTTGCCCTGCGCAAGGCAGGTGTCGGACAGGACATAGCTTGCCGCGAAGCTGTCGGCGCAGTCGAGCACGAGGTCGGCGGCGGCGACATGGCCGGGCGCGTTCACCGGGTCAAGCGGCTCTGTTATGGCGGAAACCCTGCAATCCGGGTTGAGTGCAGCCATGTGGGCGGCGGCGATTTCGGCCTTTGGCTGGCCGATATCGGCCATGCGGAACAGCACCTGCCGGTGCAGGTTGCTCAGGGACACCCGGTCGCCATCCATCAGCGTGATGCGCCCCACGCCCGCGCCCACCAGATAGGGCAGGACCGGCGCCGCCAGCCCGCCCGCACCGATCACCAGCACATGCGCCGCCGCCAGCCGATCCTGACCGGCTTGCCCGAACTCGGGCAGGGCGATCTGTCGCGCGTAGCGGCTCATCGCGTCGCCTCGATCCATTGCCGCACCCGCGCCTCGGGATCGGAGTTGAGCGTGATATCCGTCACCGCCGAGACCACATCCGCGCCCGCGTCGAACGCGCCCCGCGCGCGCTCCACCGACATGCCGCCGATGGCGATGAGGGGAATATCCCCGATCAGGTGCTTCCATTCGGTCAGCTTGTCGAGGCCCTGTTCGTGCCATTTCATCTTCTTGAGGATGGTCGGGTAGACGGGGCCGAGCGCCACGTAATCGGGATCATGCGACAGCGCGCGGTCCAGTTCCGTATGGTCATGGGTGCTGAGGCCCAGCCGGATCCCGGCGCGGCGGATCGCGGGGATGTCGGCGGTATCGAGATCCTCTTGCCCCAGATGCACCCAGTCGCAGCCTAGGTCGATGGCGATCTGCCAATGATCGTTGACCACGAGGATCGCCCCCGCGTCCCGGCACAGGCTCTGCGCCTGCGCGATCTGCCGTTGCAGCGCCGCGCCGGTCAGGTCCTTGATCCGCAGCTGCACCAGCCCCACGCCCAGCGGAAGCAGGCGACGCAGCCATGCGACATCGTCGAAGATCGGGTAGAAACGCGGCAAGGCCATCAGGTGAACGCCCTCCCCAGCACGGGGGTGGACGGTGCCGCCATGTCGCGCGGCTCCATCGGGTCGGCCTCATAACCCAGCCGGCCGGCCTCCAGCGCGCGGGCAAAGCCCTCGGCCATCGCCGCCGGATCGCCCGCCTTGGCCACCGCGGTATTGAGCAGCACCGCGTCATAGCCCAGTTCCATCGCGTGGGCGGCTTGCGAGGGCAGGCCCAGCCCTGCGTCGATCACCAGCGGCAAATCGGGGAAATGCGCGCGAAGCGACCGCAACCCGTAGATGTTGTTGAGCCCCAGCCCGGTGCCGATGGGCGCGCCCCAGGGCATCAGCACCCGGCACCCGGCCTCGACCAGCCGCTCGCAGAGCACCAGATCCTCGGTGCAATAGGGAAAGACCTGAAAGCCGTCATCGGTCAGGATGCGCGCCGCCTCGACCAGCCCGAACGGGTCGGGCTGCAGCGTGTCAGCATGGCCGATCACCTCCAGCTTGATCCAGTTGGTATCGAAGAGTTCGCGCGCCATCTGCGCCGTGGTCACCGCCTCGCGCACCGAATGGCACCCGGCGGTGTTGGGCAAGACACGCACGCCCAGATCGCCGATCATGTCCCAGAAGGCCTGCCCGGCGCGTTCGCCCCCCGCCTCGCGGCGCACCGAGACGGTGGCAATGCCCGCGCCGGAGCGTTTGAACGCCTGCGCCAGGATCGCGGGCGAGGGGTATTGCGCCGTGCCCAGCATCAGGCGCGATGTGACCTCGGTCTCGTAATAGGTTGGCATGTCAGCCCCCTTGCCGCGGCGCGACGATCTCGACGCGATCCCCGTCATTCAGTCTCTGTTCCGGCCTGATCGCGGCCGGAACGAAATCCTCGTTCACCGCCGTCGCCACCTTGGCCGCGCCATAGCCCAGCTCTTGAAGCAGCGCGTCGAGCGTGGGCGCGGCGGTCTCCTGCGTGGTGCCGTTAACCGTGATCTTCATGGGCAAACTCCGGTGTCTCGTTGGCGCGCATCACCATCCCGGCGGTCATCCGCGCCACGGCGGGCGACAGCAGAAAGCCGTGGCGGAAGAGGCCGTTGACGTGGATCGCCTCGCCCTTGCGGGTGATGCGCGGCAGGTTATCGGGGAAGGCGGGGCGCGCATCGGCGCCGATCTCCATCACCTCGGCCTCGCCAAAGGCAGGGAGCAGCGCATAGGCCGCCGAGAGCAGTTCCATCACCGACCGGGCCGAGGCGCGGCCGCGCTCCTCGCTCTCGATCTGCGTCGCGCCCAGCATGAACACGCCGTCGCCGCGCGGCACGATATAGAGCGGAAAGCGCGGGTGCAGCAGGCGAATGGGCCGGGACAGGGTCACATCCGTCGAGCGCAGCACCACCATCTCGCCCTTGACGCCGCGCAGGTCGGGCAGGCTGTCCTGCGCCGCCAGCCCGCGACAGTCGATCACCGGGCCGTCGGGCGCGGCCTCGCCCTGCTCGAACCGCGCGCCTGCCGCTTCCAACCGCTTGCGCAGGTGCATCAGCGCCGCGCGCGGGTCGATATGCGCCTCGTCCTCGAAAAAGAGCGCGCGGTCGTGACGGTCGGCCAGATGCGGCTCTAACTCGGCCAAGTCCTCACCGGTGACCAGCCGATGCCCGGTGGTGCGGCGGGCGAATTGGTCGAGTTCGCGGCGGTCACGCTGCAAGGTCACCACCAGAGATCCGCGTCGGATTACCTCGACGCCCTGCGCCTGCCACCAATCGGCGGCCTGTTGGCCCAGCCGCACCACCGGCTCTTCGGCGGTGAACCCCTCGCAGAAGGGCGCGAGCATGCCGCCTGCCCACCAGGAACAGCCATGCGCGCCGGGCGCGGGCGCGGGATCGCGCAGGGTGACGGCGACGCCCCGGTTCATCAGTTCCGTGGCGACGCACAGGCCGACAATGCCCGCGCCACGAATGGTGATGGTTTCGGTCATGTCCAGACCTCGTGAAAATGATGCACCGGGCCGTGGCCCTGCCCGATCTCCAGCGTGTCGGCTGCAAGGATCGCGCTGTGCAGCCAGCCATGCGCCGCCTCGACCGCCTGCGCCAGCGTCTGCCCCTTCGCCAGCCCCGCCGCCACGGCCGACGAGAGCGTGCAGCCGGTGCCGTGGGTGTTGCGGGTGGCGATCCGGGGAGCGTCGAGCCGCGTCGCGTCACCGGCGATGAGCCAGTCGGTGCAGGTCGCGCCCTGCGCATGCCCGCCCTTCATCAGCACGGCCCCCGCGCCCATCTCGCGCAGCCGCGCGCCTTGGCGCTGCATCTCCGCGTCATCCTGCGCCTCGGCACAGCCCAGCAGCGCCGCCGCCTCGGGCAGATTGGGCGTCAGCAGATCGGCGCGCGGCAGAAGATGCGCGATCAGCGCCGCGCGCGCCGCATCCGGCAACAGCCGCGCGCCGGATTTCGCCACCATCACCGGATCGAGCACGATGGGCCCGCGATACGCCTCGAGCGCCCGCGCCACCGTCTCGATCAGCGCGGCATCGCCCAGCATGCCGATCTTGATGCAATCGACCCTGATATCGCCCAAAACGGCTGCGATCTGCGCGGCGACGGTGGCGTTGGGCACCGGGTGCACATCCGTGACCGCGCAGGTATTCTGCGCTGTGATCGCGGTGATGACGCTCGCGCCATAGACGCCCAGCGCGGAAAAGGTCTTGAGATCGGCCTGAATGCCCGCGCCGCCGCCGCTGTCGGAGCCTGCGATTGTCAAAGCCGTGGCAACCATCTGCCGTTCCTCTCAGTCTATGCGGGGAACGGATGCGGGGCGCGCGGGGCGTGCGACGGTCCGTTCCCTACGCCGGTGTCAACCGGATCAGGTTCGATGGGTTGGCGCATCGCCTCTCAGCCCGCACGTCCCGGGCACCCCAACGGAGTTGATTGAGAGGTAACAGTCGGGCTGCGCGCTCGCAAGGGGGCAATGCGGAACAGGATGTGTCGCAAACCGGCCGCAAAGCGCCGCCCGCCCGCGTCAGGATGGGATAAGACCGAGGAGGAGCGCCCCATGCAATATGCCGCCAATCCAGATCAGTTCGCGCCCATCGCGCGGTTCGCGCTCGACCCGGCCTTGCCGGTGCCCGAGGAGGTGCTGGCGCAGACCGCGACGCTGCTCATCGACACGCTGGGGGTGGCGGCGGGGGCGGCCTCGCTCGATGTGGGGCGGATCGCCCGGGATTTCGCCTGCGATTTCCACGGCGCCGCGCGCGAGGATCACCGCGCGACGCTGCTGTTCGACGGGCGGCGCTGTGCCATGCCGGGGGCAGCCTGGGCGCTGGCCACGCAGATCGACAATCTGGATGCGCATGACGGGCTCAATGCCACCAAGGGGCATATCGGCTGTGCGCTGGTGCCCGCGCTTTTTGCCTTTGCCGAGACGCGCCCGGACCTGACAGGCCGACAGGCGCTGACGGCGCTTGCCATGGGATACGAGGTGGCGGCGCGCGCCGCTGTCGCGCTGCATGCGACGGTGAGCGATTATCACACCTCGGGGGCGTGGAACGCGCTGGGGGTGGCGGCGCTGGGGGCGCATCTGCGGGGCGATGGCGCGGAGGTGCTGCGTCAGGCGCTGGGCATTGCCGAGTATCACGGGCCGCGCAGCCAGATGATGCGCGAGATCGCGAGCCCGACGATGCTGCACGATGGCTCGGGGATGGGCGCGTTTGTCGGGATTTCGTCCCTGTTACTGGCCGAAAGGGGCTTTACCGGCGCGCCCGCGATCACGGTCGAGGGGACGGAGGTGGCGCAGGTCTGGGCCGATCTCGGCCACGACTGGACGGTGATGCGCAACTATATCAAGCCCTATCCGATCTGCCGCTGGGCGCATGGGGCGCTGGAGTGTCTGCGGGTTCTGGTCGAGGAACAAGGCTTCAGCCCGGAGGATATCGAGGCGCTGGAGGTAGGCACTTTCGCGCAATCCGCCGCGCTTTTCCCCGGCATGCCCGAGACCACGAGCGAGGCGCAGTATTCGCTCGGTTTCGCGCTGGCGGCGTATCTCGTGCATGGCCGCCTCGGACCTGATGAGATCACCGGTGAGGCGCTGC
>CAJXKX010000015.1 GCA_913055965.1 uncultured Roseovarius sp. | reverse complement strand
CTCGATCAGGGCCCGTTCGACCGCTTCCGCAGCTGCGCGCGCCGCGACGGGCAGAGCCTCGTCAGACACCTCGAAACCGGGCAGACGGCAGATGCGGTCCGTCGCCCGCGCGGCCCGGGCCAGCGCGTCCTCCACTCCGGAATCCTCAAGCACCGTTTCCGCTTCCCGGACGGCTTCGGTGACCCGTTCGGACTGCATCAGCAAGGTTCGGCGTTCGGTCAGCTGGGCAGCCTCCCCCGCCCGCGGCCCGAGCCCGGACAATTCGTCCACCGCCTCACTCAGCCAGTCGCGCTGCGCGATGGCCTTTGCATGCGCCGCCTCCAGGGCTTCCCGTTTCCCGACGGCCTCTGCCATCAGGGCATGGGCCTCCGCGCACGCCTTCAACAGGGATTCATTGCCGGCAAACTGGTCCAGCAAGCGTCTGTGCGATGACGGCTTCATCAGGGAAGAGGCCGCATGCTGACCATGAATCTCAACCAGAAGGTCCCCGATCTCCGACAGAAGCGCAGCGCTGACCGGCTGGTCATTCAGGAAGGCCCGGGCCGGACCCGCCCGGCGCAGCACGCGCTTCAGGGTCAGGGTCTCGTCCGGCGTGGCATCTATTCCGCTTTCTGCAAGCGCCGCCCAGACAGGGTGATCGACAGGAGGAGAAAACTCCACCGCCACGGATGACTGGTCCTGCCCCGCCCGGATCATGGCGCGGTCGGACCCGTGCCCCATCGCCACGGACAAGGCATCGAGAATGATGGATTTGCCCGCCCCGGTTTCGCCCGTCAGCGCGGTGAAGCCGTTGCCGGGTTCGATGTCCAGGCGGTCAATCAGGACAAAATCACGTATCGAAAGTGAAAGGATCATGGCCAGTCTCCACAGAGTCTACTGGCCATGATCTATCATTAGAACAAAACAGGAACAAGCCTGTTTTTCGTTAACGGCCTAAAGCGGCAGGCACGCTGCGCGCAGCCAGTCCTTTACCGGGCCGTCGAGCTTGTCGGCCAGCAATTCATAGACTTTCGCATGATAGGCATCGACCCAGTCGCGTTCGTCCCGGGTCAGGTGGGCCAGATCGATCAGGTCCCGTGCAAGCGGGGCAAATGTCAGGCATTCGAAGCCATACATGTCGATCTCGCCGCCCTCGATGGGCGCCGGCGCGGTGACATATTGCAGATTTTCGATCCGGATGCCGTACTGGCCTTCGCGGTAATAGCCCGGCTCGTTCGACACGATCATGCCGGTCTCCAGTGGCACCGGGCTCCAGCCCTTGGCGATGCGCTGCGGGCCTTCATGCACCCCGAGATAGACGCCGACACCATGGCCGGTGCCGTGCTGGTAGTCGAGCCCGGCCTGCCACAGCGCGTGACGGGCCAGCACATCCAGATGGGTGCCTGTGGTACCTTTCGGAAAGCGGACGACGGCAAGGGCAATATGCCCCTTCAGGACCTGGGTATAGTGACGGCGCATGTCCGCACTCGGATCACCGATCGGGACGGTACGGGTCACATCCGTCGTGCCGTCCAGATACTGACCGCCGCTGTCGACGAGATAGAGGCTGCCGCGTTCGAGCTTGCGGTTCGACGCAGTGGACACGCGATAATGCGGCAACGCGCCATTCGGTCCGGCCCCGGAAATGGTCGGGAAGGACAGATCGTTCAGACCGCCCAACTCGTCGCGGAATTCTTCCAGCTTGATGGCCGCCTCGATTTCGGTGATCTCGCCGCTCTGGGCGTCGGTGTCGAGCCAGTGCAGGAACCGGGTCAGGGCCACGCCATCCCGGATGTGCGCGGCGGCCGAACCGGCAAGTTCCGCTTCATTCTTGCGGGCCTTGGGAAGAGCCACGGGATCGCGCTGGCGCACGGGCTTCGCCCCCGCCTGCTCCAACTGGTCGAAGAACCAGGCCGAGGCGACATCCGGGTCGATGCTGACCGACTTGCCCTTCAGGTCTGCAAGGCCTTTTTCGAGATCCGCCAGCGGGCGCAGCGTGACGCTGTTGCCCAGATGTTGGCGCAGTTCATCCGAGACTTTCACCTCGTCCAGGAACAGATCTGCCGATCCGTCTGCAAACAGGATGGCACGTCCGAGCGGCAGCGGCGTGCAGCTGACATCCCCGCCACGGATATTGAAGGCCCAGGCGATGGAGGCCGGCGACGTGATCACCGCCGCGTCCAGCTTGTCCGCCTTCAGCGTCCGGCCGATTTCCGCACGCTTGGTATCATGCGCCTTGCCGGCAAATTTCACGTCATGTGGCACGACGGGCGCTGCAGGCTGGTCGGGGCGGTCCGCCCAGGCAAGATCGATCGGATTGTCGGCCACCGCCACGAGGTCCGCCCCTGCGGCCTTAGCCGCCGTTTCCATCGCCGCCACGTCATTCGGACTCATCAGTTTCGGATCATAGCCGATCCGCTTGCCCGTCATGTCCTGTGCCTTCAGCCATCCGAAGGGGCCGGGCTCCGGCACGGACTGAACCTGCCAGAGGTCCGGATCGGTCTGGTCAGCCACCTGAAGCGTGTAGCGACCATCAGCGAAGATCACGGCGCGGTCGGTGAACACGAAGGCGGACCCGAACGAACCGGTAAAGCCGCTGACCCAGGCCAGACGCTCATTCGCGTCGGGCAGGTATTCATTCTGGTATTCGTCGTCATGCGGAACATAAAGGCCATCGAGGCCCGCCTTGGAAAGCTGTTCGCGAACGAGGGGCAAATGGGCGCGTCCGTCCTGCGGGCCGCCCTTGATGTCGAAAGTCTGTCTCATGCTCCCTACTTAAGCGCAAAACCCCCATTTGACCACCAAAACCCGCATCCCAGTTATGCAAAAATACATGCAGATTTCACGAACTCCATGCTTTTTTGTTTAGGTTTTTTCGCTACATGGGCCCCACGCAAAAGAAATTGTGCACCGCACAATACAGAAAAAGGGATTTCCCATGAAACGTCACACGACAATCGCTTCCGCAAACATGTCGGTCATGGCCGGCCAGGACCGTGCATTGATGGTCAATGAAGTGGCCGAGCCTGCCTTTGCCCAGTCGCTCAAATCCGCAGACAGCCAGCGCCCGCAAATCCTTGCGCGCCGTTCGGCTCGCTGGGCCCGCCGCGCAGCCTATTGATCAGCGCTTCCGGGCGTCGCGGCGGCACCGTTCGGAACAGTATTTCACATCGTCCCAGACCCGCGCCCATTTCTTCCGCCACGCAAATGGGCGATTGCAGACGGCACAAGGTTTCTGCGGCAGGTCGGCCTTGCTGACATGCTTCGGTCTGCTGGCGGGTCTGGACATGTCTCGAGCGCCTCCACAGCGCTCCACCTAGTGCGGATGCCGCGATTGGCAAACGCCTCAGCCCGGCTTGCGGAACACCAGCGTTGACCAGCCATCTTCCCGGATGCGGCCCTGGAAATCGAGCCCGCGCGAGGCGAACGCGTTGCGCACCGGCGGCGCCTGATGGTGCAGCAATCCGGACAGGATGATCGTCCCGCCCGGCGCGGTGAGCGCTGCGATATCTGGCGCCAGACCGATCAGCGGGCGCATCAATATGTTAGCGAATACCGTGTCGTATGGCCCGCCCTGGCGGATGCGGGGCGTGTTGGCGCCCGTCACATGCAGCGCGGTGAAGCCGTTGACCTGATTCTTCCGGGCATTCTCATTGGCCACAAGAACGCTGTCGAGGTCGATGTCGGTTCCGATGGCCGAGGACGCGCCTGCCTTGAGGGCGGCAATCGCCAGCACGCCGGAGCCAGTTCCCAGATCCAGCACCTTGCCGACCTTGCGCCGTCGACGCACCGCGTCCAGCGCCTTCAGGCAGCCCAGCGTTGTGCCGTGATGGCCTGTGCCGAAAGCCGGGCCTGCCTCGATCAGCACGGAAATCTTGCCCGGCGACTGGCGCGCCAGCGCGTGGCTGCCGGCGACGATGAACGGACCGGCCACGACCGGCGGCAAACCTTCGAGGGACAGGGTGACCCAATCCTGCTCGATGACCTGTTCGATGCGGGCGGTCAGTTCCGGCGCGGCCTCTTCGATGATCGCGACGCAGGCCCGGGCCTCGTCCTCGGTTTCGGCAAAGGCATCGAGCCGCCAGCTGCCACGGCCATCTTCCTTGGCATCGACCGCTCCGGCCGGAGAGGGATCCGCCCAGGCCAGCGCATCCCACGCCGTTTCGACTGGCGCCCGCGCGCCCTTTGCACTTATCTGATACATAAGCGGCGATTAGCAGGCGGACGTTTGATTGGGGAGGAGACAAAGATGGTGCGCAGATCCCTTATGGCAGTCATGGTCGGCGTCGGGGCACTGGCTGCATGCCAGACGACGCCCGTCCCGGACCCGGCCCCGGCCGTCGTCCCGGCACAGGCCCCTGCCCCCGAGGCGCCCTGGCGGGAGGTGGCGGCCGAGAATCTGGTCATCCTGCAGACCGTGACGGGCGCAATCGTCATCGAACTCGCCCCCGAGGCGGCGCCCGCCCATGTCGCGCAATTTCGGGACGCCATTCGGGCCAATCTCTACAATGGTGAGTATTTCTATCGCGTGATCGATGGCCATGTCGCGCAGGCCGGGCTGGAATTCGAGCACCGCCTGGACGCATGGGATACGGTACCGCTGGAGGCCGACCGCACAGTGGAGGCCGCCGGGTTTGTTCCCCTTGGCAATGCCGACCTGTTCGCGCCCGAAACCGGCCACAGGGATGGCTTCGCCGTGGGCCGGGATGGCAATACGGAGTGGCTGTTGAACTGCCCCGGCGCGCTGGGCATGGCGCGGGACACACCGCCGGATTCCGGCGCGACGGAATTCTTCATCCCCATCGGCCAGCGCCGCTATCTCGACCGGAACTACACGATCTTCGGCCGGGTGATTTCCGGCATGGAACATGTCAACCGGCTGGAACGCGTCGCGCCCGCCGGCGAAGCGGAGATCCCGGCCTTCACCGATCCGGCGACGGCGGAGGCGGCCTTTGCCGCCCGCGCGCAGGCACTGTCGGCCAACCGGATCCTTTCCATCGGCCTTGCCGCCGACATCCCCGAAGACCTGCGCCCGCGCTGGGAAGTGATGGCGACGCCGGGCGCGGAATGGGAGGCGCTGAAGACCTCCAAGCGCGATTACGGCATCTATGACGCCTTTGTCGTCACCCCGCCAAAGCGGCTCGACATCTGCACGCTGCCTGTCCCGGCGAGACCCGTGCACGCCGATTGACGATGCCCCGCACATCCCCCAAACAGGGGAAAAATAACGGGGAGTGAAATGCTGAAACCTATACAATGCGCAACACGCGCAGGCCTGCTTGTGGCCGCAATCGGGGCACTGGCCCTGCCTGCACATGCCGACACGGGAGACACGGCCTGGATCCTGACCGCCACGGCGCTGGTCCTGTTCATGACGCTGCCGGGGCTTGCCCTGTTCTATGGTGGACTGGTGCAGGCCAAGAATCTGCTGTCGGTGCTGATGCATTGTTTCGCCATCGCCTGCCTGATGAGCCTGGTCTGGCTGGTCTGCGGATATTCCATCGCCTTCGGCCCGGAGAGTGGCGGCCTTTTTGGCGGGTTCGCAAAAAGCATGGCCGCCGGCATGACCGGCGCGCCACTGGACGGGCAGACCATTCCGGAGCCCCTGTTCTTCATGTTCCAGATGACGTTCGCGATCATCACGCCGGCGCTGATCGTCGGGGCGTTCGTTGAACGGGTGAACTTCGCTGCCGTGCTGGTCTTTTGTGCGCTCTGGCTGGTTGCCTGCTATGCGCCCGTCGCCCATTGGGTCTGGGGCGGCGGCTGGCTGGCCGAACGCGGCGTGGTGGATTTTGCCGGCGGCATTGTCGTGCACACGACGGCGGGCATTTCAGCCCTCGTGTTCGCGCTGATGCTGGGCCGGCGCAGCCATTTTCCCAAGGACATGCGCCCTCCTCACAGCCCCGGCTTCGTGATGCTCGGCGCCGCCATGCTGTGGGTCGGCTGGTTCGGATTCAATGCCGGATCCGCCCTCGGCGCAAACAGCGATGCAGCGCGGGCCATGCTGGTGACGCATGTCTCGGCGGCCACGGCCTCGCTGGTCTGGATGCTGATCGAGTGGATCAGTTTCCGCAAACCGACACTGGTCGGCATTGCCACCGGCATGGTGGCTGGCCTGGCCACGATCACGCCGGCGGCCGGATCGGTCGGGCCGGTGGGCGCCATTCTCATCGGCGTACTGGCGGCGATCATCTGTTACGCCGCAGTCGGCCTGATCCGCCAGCGCCTGAAGATTGATGACAGCCTGGACGTGTTCGCGGTGCATGGCGTCGGCGGCATGCTGGGCAGCCTGATGATCCCCTTCCTGGCATCTGCGGGCCCCCTCGCCCCGGGGATCGGCCTGCCGATCGGGCGGGGCGTGCGGCTGCTTCAGTTGCCCGCCGAGTAGGTCAGGCCGGCTTCACGCTGGCGGTGACGTAGTTCACCGACAGGTCACGGGCCGAGATCGACCAGCTCCACCGCATCATGCGCCAGCTGCGCGACGAGGGGCGCGGGGTGCGCGACGCGGTGATCGAGGCGGCGGTGCTGCGGCTGCGACCGATCATGATGACCGTGGTCTCGACCGTGCTGGGCGCGCTGCCGCTGGTGCTGGCCACCGGCGCGGGTGCCGAAAGCCGAATCGCGGTCGGCACGGTGATCATCGCCGGGCTGAGCCTCGCCTCGGTGCTGATGCTGTTCGTGACACCTGTGCTCTACGATCTGCTGGTGCGGTTCACCCGGCCGCGCGGCGCGACGGCGGCGGCGCTGGACCGCGAAATGTCCGGCGGCACACAGCCCGCCGAGTGATTTTCCGCCGGTGCCGCCGCGGCGCGGGGCTGGCCATCACGGTCCCGCGATGCGATAGAGACAGGGTAAGACTGGGGGTTCTGCCGTGCGGGGTTTGCCGACCCGATTCCTTTGCCTTGCGGTCGCGCTGGCCGCGCTGACGCCGCTGCCCGGGCGCGCCGCCGAGGTGAGCGTGACGACCCCGCGCGCGCCCGCCGCCCTTGGCGACCGGCTGCGCGCCGCGTCGCTGTCGGTCAGCACCGCCGCGCAGGAAGACAGCACCGCCCAGGACCTGCTCGCCGCCGCCCGCGCCGATTACGCGCGGCTCGTGGGCGTGCTCTATGCCGAGGGGCATTACGGCGGCACCGTCTCGATCCGCGTCGACGGGCGCGAGGCCGCCGGAATCCCGCCCCTCGCCGCCCCCGAGGACATCGCGGCCATCGCCATCGAGGTGACGCCCGGCCGTGCCTTTCGGTTCGGCACCGCCGAGGTCGGGCCGCTCGCGCCGGGCACCGGCCTGCCGGGGGCGTTCCTGACGGGCGAGTTGGCCCGCGCGGGGCTGATCGGCGAGGCCACGCAGACCGGCATCGACGCGTGGCGCGACGCGGGCCATGCCAAGGCGCGGGTCGCCGCCGAGGATATCGTGGCCGACCATCCGCGCGCCCGGCTTGACGCGCGCATCACCCTCGATCCCGGCCCGCGGCTGCGCTTCGGTGCGCTCGAGATCGCCGAGGGCGATCGCCCCAGCCGGGTGCGGGCTGCGCGCATCCGCCAGATCGCGGGCCTGCCCTCGGGGCGGCAATTCTCTCCCGCCGGGATCGACGACGCGGCGAACCGCCTGCGGCGCAGCGGCGCGTTCCGCTCGGTGCGGCTGACCGAGACCGAGACGCCCAATCCCGACGGCACGCTCGACATCGAGGCGCGCGTCACCGACGCCAAGCGGCGGCGCGTGGGCGTGGGCGCGGAATTGTCGTCGCTCGAAGGGATCACGCTCTCGGGGTTCTGGCTGCACCGCAACCTGCTGGGCGGGGCCGAGCGGCTGCGCATCGACGCGATGGTGGGCGGCATCGGCGGCGACTCGGGCGGCGAGGATTTCCGCCTCGGGGCGCGGCTCGACCGCCCCGCGACCTTCACCCCCGATACCGGGGCCTTCGTGCTGGCCAATATCGAAGAGCGCAACGAGCCCGATTACCGCGAGCGCAAGGTCGAGATCGGCGGCGGTCTCAGCCATGTCTTCTCGGACGAACTGAGCGCCGAGGCGGGGATATCCTATCGCTTTTCCGAGCGCGAATTGCAGCACCTGCTGTTTCCGGTGGATGCGACCTGGGACCGCCGCGACGATCCGCTCAACCCGCGCGCGGGGCTCTATCTCAACGTGGGGCTTACCCCCTTCGTGGGGCTCGACCGGGGCGGCAGCGCGGGGGCGCGGCTCTATGCCGACCTGCGCGACTATCTCACGCTCGGGCCGTCGGACCGGTTCACGCTGGCGGGCCGCGCGCAGCTTGGCTCGGTCGCGGGGGCGGGAATTGCCGAGGTGCCCGCCGACATGCTGTTCTACTCGGGCGGTGCGGGCACGGTGCGCGGCCAGGGCTACCAGTCGCTCGGGGTCGATCTGGCACCGGGCGTCACCGTGGGCGGGCGTGCCTTTGCCGGGGTCTCGGCCGAGCTGCGCAGCATGGTGACCGAGGACATCCAGGCGGTGGCCTTTGCCGATGCGGGCTTCGTGGGCGAAGAGGCGCTGGGCAGCGGCACCGGCGAGTGGCATGGCGGCGCGGGGCTGGGCGCGCGCTATTTCACCGCCGTGGGGCCGATCCGCGTCGATCTCGCCACGCCGGTGGATGACGACGCCTTCCAGGCCTTCGAAATCTATATCGGCATCGGGCAGGCGTTCTGATGCGTCGGCTTGCCCTCATACCGATGGCGCTGGCTCTGGCGCTTCCGGCCCCGCCGGTCGCGGCGCAGCAGGACGATGGCGGCGGGTTTCTCGAACGCACCATCGAGGACAGCCTCTCGGGCGCCGGGCGCACGGTCACGATCACCGGCTTTGCGGGGGCGCTGTCGTCGCAGGCCACGCTCGACACGCTGACCATCGCCGATGAGGACGGCGTCTGGCTCAGCCTGCGCGATGTCGCGCTCGACTGGACGCGCTCGGCGCTGCTCGCGGGGCGGGTCGAGGTCAACAGCCTGACCGCCGCCGAGATCACGCTCGCGCGCCTGCCCGGCAGCGGCCCCGCCGTCACGCCCGAGGATGCCGAGGCCGCGCCCTTTGCCCTGCCCGACCTGCCCGTGTCGGTCGAGATCGGCGAGATCAGCGCCGCCACCGTCACGCTCGGCGCACCGGTGCTGGGCGAGGAAATCCGCCTCGACCTGTTCGGCAGCCTGTCGCTCGGCGGCGGCGCGGGGGCGGCGCGGCTCGCGGTCAGCCGCCTCGACGGGCGCGGCGAGATCACGCTCGACGCGGGCTTCGACAACGAAACGCGCGTTCTGGCGCTCGACCTGGCGCTCGACGAGGCCCCGGGCGGCATCGCCGCGACGCTGCTGCAACTGCCCGACGCGCCCGCCATCGCGCTCACGGTCGCGGGCGAGGCCCCGCTCGACGCCTATTCCGCCGAGTTGCGGCTCGCCACCGACGGCACCGACCGGCTCAATGGGCGGGTGACGCTCGACGGGGACGAGACCGGCGGCACCCGTTTCGACGCCACGCTCGACGGGGATATCACACCGCTGATGGCCGAAGAGTTCCGGCCCTTCTTCGGCGGGCAGACGGCGCTCGAACTGCAGGGCACGCGCAGCGCGGAGGGCGCGCTCGATATCGGCAGGCTCGGCCTCTCGGCGGCGCAGCTGACGCTCGACGGCGCGCTGTCGCTCGACGCGGCGGGCTGGCCGCGGCGCTTCGACCTCACGGGCGAGATCGGCAATGGCGCGGGCCCCGTGCGCCTGCCCGTCGCGGGCCCGCCCGTCACGCTCGACCGCGCCACGATCGCGGCGCGCTACGACGCGGCGCAGGGCGACCGCTGGCGCGCGCGGATCGCGCTCGAAGGGCTGGCGCAGCCCGGGCTCGCGCTCGGGCAGGCCACGCTCTCGGGGCGCGGCACCCTGCACCGCAGCGCGCCGCGCGGCGTGACCGCACTGGCCGAGTTCGACCTCTCGGGGCTCGACCTCGCCGATCCCGCCCTTGCCGAGGCCGCGGGCCGCACGCTCTCGGGTCATGCCAGCCTCGAATGGCGCGAGGGCGCGCCGCTCCTGCTGCGCGGCCTGCGGCTCGTGTCGGGCGCGGCGGTGCTGGCCGCGGATGGCCGGGTTTCGGCGCTGGCCGAGGGGCTGCCGGTCACGGGCAGCGCCCGGATCGAGGCCCCCGACCTCGCCCGGTTCGCCGCCCTGACCGGGCAGGACCTCTCGGGCGCGGCAGAGGCGCGGCTCACCGGTTCGGGCAGCCTGCTGGGCGGCGATTTCGACCTTGCGCTCGACGCCACGACCGACGGTCTGGGCCTCGGCATCGCGCAGATCGACCCGCTGATCGCCCCGCCCGGCACGCTGACGCTCGCGGCGCGCCGCGACACCACCGGCACCACGCTCGACCGGCTCGAGATCGCCAATGCCGCGCTCGAGGCGCGCGCCTCCGGACGGCTCGACAGCCGGAGCGGCGCGCTCGATCTCGGTGCCGCCCTCACCGATCTCGGGCAGGTCGACCGGCGGCTCGACGGCCCGGCGCGGCTCGACGGGCGGATCGGCTGGCAGGCGGGCGGGGCGCTGCGGCTCGACGGGGTCGAGATCGCGGCGATGGGGGCCGAGATCGCCGCAACGGGCAGCATCGAGCCCGAGTCCGAGGGTCTGCCCGCCTCCGGGCGGGTGACGCTGCGGGCCGAGGACCTGGCGAGGTTCGCGGCGCTCGCCGGGCAGCCGCTGCGCGGGCGGATCGCCGCCACGTTCGAAGGCAGCGCCGCCGAGGGCGGGCAGCGGCTCGATCTGTCGCTCGACGCCGAGGGGCGCGATCTGGCCACGGGCATCGCCGATCTCGACCGGCTGATCGCCGGGCGGCTCGACCTCAGCGCAGAGGCGCGGCGCACGCCCGAGCGCATCGAGATCACCGGGCTCACCCTTGCCACCCCGCAACTCGATCTCACCGCGCGCGGCGACGGCGCGGGCGGGCCGGTGCAGCTCTCGGCACGGCTGGCCGATCTGGGCCTGTTCCTGCCCGAGTTTCCCGGTGCGGCCACGGCGCAGGGCACCGTCGCGCTGAACGGCCCCGAGGCGCGGCGGATCACGCTGGCGCTCGACGCGCGCGGGCCCGGCGGCACCACCGCGCGGCTGTCGGGCGATGTGCTCGACCATGGGGCGCGGCTCGATCTGGGGGCGGCGGGGCAATTGCCGCTCGCGCTGGTCAACGGCGCGATCCGTCCCAACGCGCTGTCGGGCAGCGCCCGGTTCGACCTGCGCGCCGAAGGCGCGCCGGGGCTCGCGGCGCTGTCGGGCACGGTCGAGACCGCGGGCGCGCGCGCCTCGCTGCCGGGCGCGGGGCTCGCCATCGACGATCTGAGCGGCACGGCACGGCTGGGCGCGGGGCGCGTCGTCACCGATTTCGCCGCGCGGCTGCGCGACGGCGGCACGGTGCGGGTGACGGGGCCGATCTCGCTCGGGGCCGGGCTCGAGGCCGATCTGGAGATCGGACTCGACGGGGCGGTGCTCACCGACCGGCTGGTCTATACCACCACCGCCGACGGCACGGTGAGCGTGCGCGGCCCGCTTGCGGGCGGGGCGGCGATCGGCGGCGGGATCGTGCTGGACCCGACCGAGATCCGCATCCCCTCGGGATTTGGCCCCGATACCGCCACCCTGCCGGGGCTGCGCCACGAGGGAGAGCCGCAAGACGCCCGCGCCACCCGCGCCCGCGCCGGGCTGATCGAGACCGAGACCGCGCGCGACGCCCCGCCCCGCCCCTACCCGCTCGATCTCGCGATCAGCGCGCCTGCCCGCATCTTCGTACGAGGACGCGGGCTCGACGCAGAGCTTGGCGGCCGGCTGCGCATACGCGGCACCACCGAGGCGGTCGCGCCCGACGGCTTCTTCGAACTGCGCCGCGGGCGGCTCGACATCCTGGGCAAGCGGCTCGACCTCGTCGAGGGGCGCGTGACCATGCAGGGCTCGCTCGACCCGTGGCTGCGCTTCGTGGCGCAGACGGTGATCGACGACACCGAGGTGCAGGTGATCCTCGAAGGGCTGGCCAGCGCGCCCGAGGTCACCTTCGCGTCCTCGCCGGACCTGCCGCAGGAGGAAATCGTCGCACGGCTGATCTTCGGGCGCGGCCTCGACAACATCTCGCCCATCCAGGCGGCGCAGCTTGCCTCGGCGGTGGCGACGCTGTCGGGCGGGGGCGGCGACCTCGTGGGGCGGCTGCGCGGCGGCTTCGGGCTGAGCGATCTCGACGTGAGCCAGACCGCCGATGGCGACACCGAGGTGAGCGCCGGCGCCTATCTGTCGGACAACATCTATACCGAGGTCACCGCCGACAGCGCCGGACGCCAGAAGATCAACCTCAATCTCGACGTCACCCGCAACCTCACCGCCAAGGGCAGCGCGTCGAGCGACGGCGATACCGGTATCGGGCTGTTCTTCGAGAAGGATTACTAGAGCCTGCCGCCCGAAGGCCGGGCGCCGCATCTGCCCGGTTTCCGGGCAGAAATGACTCGCCATCCCGCGCGGCGATCTGCCACACTGGCCCCGAGGCACCACCGCCGGGGAGGGTCACGTGCGCTACATTCCGCTCATCATCTGTCTTGCGCTCGTGCCTCTCGGGCTGGCGCTCGCCGCGTGGCTGCCGTTCTGGGGCGGGTTGCTCGCGGGGATCGCGGGCCTGCTGGCGGTGATCGGGCTGCACGATTTCTTCCAGACCCGCAGCGCCGTGCTCAAGAACTACCCCGTCTCGGCGCGTCTGCGCTTCATCTTCGAGCATTTCCGCCCGGAAATCCGCCAGTATTTCCTCGAGAGCGATCACGAGGAGACGCCCTATTCCCGCGAACAGCGCGCGCTGGTCTATCGCCGCTCCAAGGGGATCGAGGGGCTGCGCCCCTTCGGCACGCTGCGCAACGTCAACGAGATCGGCCATGAATGGATCAACCATTCCATGGCCCCCACCCATCTGGACAGCCACGACTTCCGCCACCGCATCGGAGGGCCGGATTGCACCCAGCCCTACGACGCCTCGCCGCTCAACATCTCGGGCATGTCCTATGGCGCGCTGTCGCCCAATGCCATCGAGGCGCTGAACTGGGGCGCGAAGATCGGCGGGTTCGCCCATACCACCGGCGAAGGCTCGATCTCGCGCTTTC
>CAJXKX010000014.1 GCA_913055965.1 uncultured Roseovarius sp. | reverse complement strand
CGAGGCGGGCATGCAGATGCCCGAGCGCGACCCGCAGGCGCAGCAGAAGGCCGACCGCCGCGCCGAACTGACCGAGGTGATGGAGCAGGCGGTCCGGCATTTCGGGATGCAGCTGCGCGGTGGCGCGGGGGCGGGCGCGCGCGACTACCTGCGCGGGCGCGGGCTGGGCGAGGAGACGCTTT
This sequence comes from uncultured Roseovarius sp., assembly GCA_913055965.1. Taxonomy (GTDB): domain Bacteria; phylum Pseudomonadota; class Alphaproteobacteria; order Rhodobacterales; family Rhodobacteraceae; genus Roseovarius. The sequence continues at coordinate 13,341 of CAJXKX010000014.1, read as the reverse complement.
TCCAGTTCGATATCGGTTTTGCGCCCGAGGGCTGGCAGGGGCTGTGGGATCATCTGACGGGCAAGGGCGTGCCGCCCGGGATGATCCTTGCCTGCGGGCTCGCGCGCGAGAGCGACCGGGGCGGGCGGCCCTACGACGTGTTCCGCAACCGCATCATGTTTCCGATCCGCGATGCGCGCGGGCGCTGCATCGCGTTCGGCGGGCGGGCGATGGACCCGAATGACAACGCGAAATACCTCAATTCGCCCGAGACCGAGATTTTCGACAAGTCGCGCACGCTCTATCACCACGGACCGGCGCGCGAGGCCGCCGGAAAGGGCCGGCCGCTGATCGTGGCCGAGGGCTACATGGATGTGATCGCGCTGGTCGCTGCGGGGTTCGAGGCGGCGGTGGCGCCCTTGGGCACGGCGGTGACCGAGCATCACCTGCAACTCTTGTGGCGCATGGCCGACGAGCCGGTGATGATGCTCGACGGCGACCGCGCGGGGCTGCAGGCGGCCTATCGGGTGATCGACATGGCGCTGCCGCTGCTCGAGGCGGGGCGCACGCTGCGGTTCGCGCTGATGCCCGAGGGCAAGGATCCCGACGACCTGCTGCGCGCCGAGGGCGCGGGCGCGGTGCAGGCGCGCATCGACACCGCGCTGCCGCTGGTGCGGCTCTTGTGGCAGCGCGAGACCGAGGGGCGCGCGTTCGACACGCCCGAGCGCAAGGCGGCGCTGGAGCGTGTCTGCCGCGAGAAGGCGGGGCTCATCCGCGACCCGGCGCTGCGCGGGTATTACGAGCAGGAATTGAAGGATCTGCGGTGGGACCTGTTCAGGCCGCGCAGGCAGGCGGCACCGCAGGCCGGGCGCGGACGCGGTGGCAAGGGCCGGTGGGCCGCGCCGCCCGAACCCGCGCGCGCCGCCACGCGCAAGTCCGCTCTGGCCGCCGGCGATCCGGCGCAGAGGGTGCGGATGCGCGAGGAGGTGATCCTCGCCACGCTGGTCTGCTGCCCCGGGATGGCCGAGCCGTTCGAGGCCGAGATCGAGCGGATGCGCTGCGACGAGCCGCGCCTCGCGGCGCTGCGCGCGGCGATCCTGCGCCATGCCGGGGCAGGGGCCGAGACGCTGCGCGCGCAGATCGGTGCGGAGATCGGCGAGGACGCCCTTGAAAAGCTGCTGGCGCTGCCCCATGTCGCGCTAGCGCCCCCGGTCCGGCACCCGGGCGATTCCGACCGCGCGACGCTGACCCTGCGCGAGGAATTCGCCAAGCTGGCCGCATTCGCGGGCGTCGAGGCGGAATTGCGCGAGGCGGTCGAGGATATCTCGGGGCTCGCCGATGAAACCCTGACCTGGCGTCTGGCGCAGGCCGCCGAGGCGCGCAACCGCGCGCAGCGCAGCGAGCAGGAGGACCGCACCGTCTATGACCTTGGAGAGAACGGTCTGCCGCTCGATCGCGAGGAACGCGAGGCCTTTGCGCGGCTGTTGCGGCAGGTGGAGCGGTGGAAGCCGGAAAAATAGGGATGGAACCGTGACCGATTCGCAATTCGCTGCGGAAACCGTGAGAAATAACCAGTAGACGGGTGTTCGAATCGGTTGATCGCGCTATTGATTCGGCCCAGACGAATCATATGCCGGCAACCGCCCCCACAATCGCCGAGGAGATGCGCATGGCCGCCAAGGACACCGACGAGCACAAGCCCGAAGAGCAGGAGCAGGAAGTCTCGCTCGACATGAGTCAGGCCGCGGTCAAACGAATGATCACGGCGGCGCGCGAGAAGGGGTTCATCACCTACGACCAGCTCAACCAGGTGCTGCCGCCCGATCAGGTGTCGTCCGAGCAGATCGAGGACGTGATGTCGATGCTCTCGGAGATGGGCATCAACATCATCGAGGAGGAAGAGGCCGAGGAGGAAGACGGCAAATCCACCGCCGTCGCCGAGATCGGCCGCAAGGGCGAGATCACGCTCGGGTCGGGCAAGGAGGAAAAGCTCGACCGCACCGACGATCCGGTGCGCATGTACCTGCGCGAGATGGGCTCGGTCGAACTGCTCAGCCGCGAGGGCGAGATCGCCATCGCCAAGCGCATCGAGGCGGGCCGCAACACGATGATCGCGGGGCTCTGCGAGAGCCCGCTGACCTTTCAGGCGATCACCATCTGGCGCGACGAACTGCTGGGCGAGGATATCCTGCTGCGCGACGTGATCGACCTCGAGACCACGTTCGGCAACCAGCCCGGCGAGGAGGGCGAGGAGCCCGTCGTGGCCGCCAATGTGAGCCGCCCGCCCGCCGGGTCGGGCGGGGACGGGGGCGAGAAGGCGCAGGAACTCGACGCCGACGGCAACCCGATCCGCAATGCCGAGGACGACGAGGAGGAGGACGAGCAGGCGAACATGAGCCTCGCGGCCATGGAAGCCGCGCTCAAGCCCCGCGTGCTCGAGACGCTCGACCGCATCGCCGAGGATTTCGCCGAACTGAGCGAGATGCAGGACAGCCGCATCTCGGCCACGCTCAACGAGGACGGCTCGTTTTCCGAGGCGCAGGAGGCGAAATACCAGAAGCTGCGCGCCGAGATCGTCGAACTGGTCAATTCGCTGCACCTGCACAACAACCGTATCGAGGCGCTGATCGATCAGCTTTACGGCATCAACCGCCGGATCATGCAGATCGACGGCGCGATGGTGAAGCTGGCCGATCAGGCGCGCATCAACCGCCGCGAATTCATCGACGAGTATCGCGGGCGCGAGCTCGATCCCGCCTGGCTCGAGGACATGGCGCAGAAGCCCGGGCGCGGCTGGCAGATGTTCATCGAGCGCTTTGCCGACAAGGTGGCCGAGCAGCGCGCCGACATGGCGCAGGTGGGCCAGTACGTGGGCCTCGATATCAGCGAATTCCGCCGCATCGTGGGCCAGGTCCAGAAGGGCGAGAAGGAGGCGCGGCAGGCCAAGAAGGAGATGGTCGAGGCCAACCTGCGGCTGGTGATTTCCATTGCCAAGAAATACACCAACCGGGGCCTGCAATTCCTCGATCTCATCCAGGAGGGCAATATCGGCCTGATGAAGGCGGTGGACAAGTTCGAGTATCGCCGGGGCTACAAGTTCTCAACCTATGCGACGTGGTGGATCCGGCAGGCGATCACCCGCTCGATCGCCGATCAGGCGCGCACCATCCGCATCCCCGTCCACATGATCGAGACGATCAACAAGCTGGTGCGCACGGGGCGCCAGATGCTGCACGAGATCGGGCGGGAGCCGACGCCGGAAGAGCTTGCCGAGAAGCTGCAGATGCCGCTGGAGAAGGTCCGCAAGGTGATGAAGATCGCCAAGGAGCCGATTTCGCTTGAGACGCCCATCGGCGACGAGGAAGACAGCCAGCTTGGCGATTTCATCGAGGACAAGAACGTCATCCTGCCGCTCGATTCGGCCATTCAGGACAACCTGCGCGAGACGACGACGCGGGTGCTGGCCTCGCTCACCCCGCGCGAGGAGCGGGTGCTGCGGATGCGCTTCGGCATCGGGATGAACACGGATCACACGCTCGAAGAGGTGGGGCAGCAATTCTCGGTGACGCGCGAGCGCATCCGGCAGATCGAGGCCAAGGCGCTCAGGAAGCTGAAGCATCCGTCGCGGTCGCGGAAGCTGCGGAGTTTCCTGGATCAGTGAGACGGCGAGTAAGTCAATACACGGCTAAACAAGCTTACAATACTATCCGTATTGTAGCGCAAGCGGTTATGACTGGTGAGAAATGGATCAGTTATTCGGACTTGGCGCGAAGATTGGGAATGTCAAATGACACAGGAAGAGGCTTAGGACCAATATTGGACGAGGCCGCTTTGAGATGTCGCGAAAATAACTTGCCTGATGTGAGTTCTGTGATCGTGACTAAAGCAACTTTGGACACAAGCCAACCGATGCCCTCTGAGGATTCGTTTGATAGCAATGGGTATTGGCCTCTGACAGGTATCCATCGAGACGATGTTCCTGAGGCTCAAAGAAAAGTGCATGAATTTGATTGGTTGCAGGTAAAGCAGTTGAAACTCGGGGACTGATATATGGCAAGCCGGGAAGCGTAGCACGATTATTGACCCACGTGCGGAGTAGTCGCGTGAGGGGTTCGGTGCGTTTATCCCTGTCTCGAGCCCCTTGCGCTCCTGTACGCCATCACGTACATTCCACCCATGAAACACACCACCTCCACCGATCTGCGCAAGAGCCTCTCGGCCATGATGGACCGGGTGAACGAGGATCATGAGCCGGTGCTTGTCACCCGCGCCAAGGGCAAGCCGGTGGTGATGATCTCGCTCGAGGATTATCAGGCGATGGACGAGACCGCCTATCTGCTGGCGTCGCCTGCCAACAGGGCCGAGTTGCTGGCCGCGATTGCCGAGGACGATCCGTCGAAGCGCGTCACGGTGACGATGGATGATCTGCTGGCGATGGAGCGCGAGTGAACCTGTCGTTTCAGGGTCGGGGATGGGCGCATTACCTGCACTGGCAGACCACCGACAAGGCGATGCTGCGCAAGGTCAACAGGCTGATCGAGGAATGCCTGCGCCACCCGTTCGAGGGCACCGGCAAGCCCGAGCCGCTGCGCGGCGATCTGGCGGGGTACTGGTCGCGGAGGATCGACCGCGAGCACCGTCTGGTTTACCATGTGACGGAGGACGAGATCGTCATCGTGCAATGCCGGTATCATTATTGAGGGCGGGGCCTGCGAGGCATGTGCCCGGACCCGGAAAGGAGGCCACCCATGTCCATCCTGTCAAAACTGTTCGGCGGCGGCGGTGGAGCCGCGAAGCGCGAGGCGCCGGGATTCCCGACGGAGGAGTACAAGGGCTATCGCATCACGCCCGCGCCGCAGGAGGCCGAGGGCGGGTGGCGGCTTGCCGCGCGCATCGAGAAGGAGGTGGAGGGCGCGCTGCAATCGCACCTCCTGCTGCGCGCCGACGTGCTGCGCGACGCGGACGAGACGGCGGCGGCGGCGCTGCGCAAGGCGAAACAGGTGATCGACGAGCAGGGCGAGCGGCTGTTCCGCTGAGGGCGCGCGCGCGTTTTGCCGGGGTGCGGGGTCTTGCACGGGGGCGCGGTTGCACCTACTCTTGGGGTAACTTGAAATGGAGGGCGTGTTGTCATGGCGCCCAAGCGTCCGATTGGTGCGGGCGCTATCCCGGACCCGGTCGAGAGCCCCGCGCCGAATCCGCCGGATCGGGCACCGCTTTATGCGGCGCTCGACCTTGGCACGAACAGTTGCCGCATGCTGATCGCCCGCCCCGAGGGGCGGACCTTCCGCGTTGTGGACAGTTTCTCGAAATCCGTTCAGCTCGGGGCCGGGCTGGAGCGGTCCGGTCGCCTGTCCCGCGCCGCCATCTACCGCACCATACAGGCGCTGCGCGTCTGTCGGCAGAAGCTGCGCCGCCACGATGTGCGGCGGATGCGGCTGGTGGCGACCGAGGCGTGCCGCCGCGCCGCCAACGGGGCCGAGTTCATGGCACGGGTGGAGCGCGAGACGGGGCTTACGCTCGACGTGATCCCGACCGAGGAAGAGGCGCGTCTGGCGGTGATTTCCTGCGCGCCGCTGGTCAGTTCGCGCACCGAGCAGTTGCTGGTGGTGGATATCGGCGGCGGCTCGACCGAGCTGGTCTGGATCGACCTGCGGGCCGTGCCCGAGCCCGAGCGCAAGCGCGCCATCATGCGGATGCACATGGGCTTTCAATCGGGGGGGGACGGGCCTGCGGCGCGGGTGGTGGACTGGATCAGCGTGCCGCTGGGGGTGGCGACGCTGCGCGAGCAGTTCCGCGATGTCGAGGACGACGCCGCGCGGTTCGCGCTGATGAGCTGGTATTTCGAGGAGAACCTCGCCGAGTTCGCCCCCTACAAGGACGAGCAGAGCCGCGACGGGTTCCAGATCGTGGGCACCTCCGGCACCATCACCACGGTGGCGGCAAGCCATCTTGGGCTGCGCCGCTATGACCGCAACAAGGTGGACGGGCTCACGATGACGAGCGACGAGATCGACCGGGTGATCCGCTCCTATCTCGCGCTTGGCCCCGCCGGGCGGCGGCGCGACCCCCGCATCGGGCAGGACCGGCAGACGCTGATCATGTCGGGCGCGGCGATCTTGCAGGCGCTGCTGCGCTGCTGGCCCACCGACCGGCTGTCGGTGGCCGACCGTGGGCTGCGCGAGGGGATGCTTTATGCGCAGATGGCCGCCGATGGCGTGCTCGAAGACGGAGAGGACTGATGGCGAAGGGGCCGGACGGCAAGAACACATCCGGGCGCGGACAGCGCGACCTGACCGTGAAGGTCAAGACCGCGCGGGGGCGGCGCTCGTCCTCGACGCGCTGGCTGCAGCGGCAATTGAACGACCCTTACGTGAAGCGCGCGCAGTCCGAGGGCTATCGCGGCCGCGCGGCCTACAAGATCATGGAGCTTGACGACAAGTTCCGCTTTCTCGTGCCGGGCGCGCGGGTGGTCGATCTGGGCTGCGCGCCGGGCGGCTGGTGCCAGGTGGCGGTGCCGCGCATCAACGCGCTGGGCGACCGGTCGGGCAAGCGGCAGGGGCGGCTCATCGGCATCGACCTGCAGGAGGTGGAGCCGATCGCGGGGGCCGAGATCCACCAGCTCGATTTCATGGAGGAGGGCGCGGACGAGCAGGTGAAGGCCTGGCTCGGGGGGCGCGCCGACGTGGTGATGTCGGACATGGCGGCGTCAAGCTCGGGGCACAAGCAGACCGATCACCTGCGCATCATCGCGCTGTGCGAGGCGGCGGCGTGGCTGGCCTTCGACGTGCTGGAGGAGGGCGGCACCTTCGTGTCGAAGGTGCTTGCGGGCGGGGCCGAGGGCGACCTGCAGAAGGTGCTCAAGCAGCGTTTCGACAAGGTGGCGAACGTCAAGCCGCCCGCGTCGCGCGCCGACAGTTCCGAGAAATTCGTGGTGGCGACCGGGTTTCGCGGCTGAGGGCGGCGCCGGGGGGCCGCACCCTGTCACGCCCTGAGCCGCGCGCCTTCCGGGTCGAACGGCGGAGCGTCCAGGATGCGCGCGCGGTGCGGCTGGCCCAGCACCATCACCTCCACCGCGTCGCCCGGCCCGGCGTCCCCCTTCACATATCCAAGCGCCAGGCTCATCCCCACCGCATAGCCGTAGGCCCCGGACGTCACGCGCCCCACGCCCACGCCGTCCTTGAAGATCGGCTCACCCCCCGTCGCATCGGCATTTGAGGCACTCACATCCGCCTCCTCCAGCGCCAGCAGCACCAGCCGCTCGCGCGCCGCCTCTCCGATCACCGCCTCCAGCGCCGCCTTGTTCAGGAACGCCTTGTCCATCTTGCACAGCCCCGCCAACCCGGCCTCCTGAGGCCAGTATTCGGGGCTGTATTCGCGGGACCAAGAGCCATAGCCCTTCTCGATCCGCAGGCTCATCAGCGCCCGGCTGCCCACCGGCCCGGCGCCGAATTCGCGCCCCGCCTCGATCAGCGCCGCATAAAGCCGCGCCTGATCCTCGGCCGCGCAATGCACCTCCCAGCCCAGATCGCCGGTGAAACTCACCCGCAGGGCCACGCAGGCCACCCCCGCGATCTCGATCCTCGCCGAGCGCATGAACGGGAAATCCTCGGTGCTGAGCGACGCGTTGGTCAGCCGCTGCAACAACTCGCGCGAGCGCGGCCCCGCAACGTTGAAGCCGCAGACCGACTCGGTCAGGCTCTCGAACACGGTCCCCTCCGGCAGCGGCACCGCATCGAAGAACCGCTTGTGATAGCGCTCGGCCATGCCCGAGGAAATCACCCAGAACTCATCCTCCGCGAGCCGCGTGACCGTCGCATCCCCCGCGATCCCGCCGCGCACACCAATGAGCGGCGTCAGGCACGACCGGCCCACGGCCTTCGGCATCCGGTTGGCAAAGACGGCGTTGAGCCAGTCCTCCGCCCCCGGCCCCTTGACCCGGTACTTGGCGAAATTCGAGATGTCGATGATCCCCGCCCGCTCGCGCAGCATCTTCGCCTCCGCGCCCACCGGCCCCCACCAGTTCTGCCGGGTAAAGCCGTTGGTATCGACGGTGCCGGGCGTCTCGGCAAACCACAGCGGATGCTCCCAGCCATAGTTGAGCCCAAAGACCGCCCCCATCCCGCGCTGCATCTCATAGACGGGCCGCACCCGCAGCGGCCGCCCCGCAGAACGCTCCTCATTGGGGTAATGGATCGCGAAACGATGCGCGTATTGATCGCGCACCTTCGCCTTCACGAACTCACGGTCATTGGCCCAGAGGCCGAACCGCGCGATGTCCCAGGCGAACATGTCGTATTTCATCTCGCCATGCACCAGCCATTCCGCCACCATCCAGCCCATGCCCGCCGATTGGCTGAAGCCGGGGATGATCCCGTTGCAGCAGAAATACCCCTTCAACTCCGGCACCGGGCCAAGGATCACATTGCTGTCGGGCGACCATATCATCGGGCCGTTGATCACCCGCTTGATCCCCGCCTCGCCAACCACCGGCACCCGGTCGATGGCGCGCATCATGTTGTCCTCGATCCGCTCCAGGTCGTCGGGGAACAGGTCATGCGCGAAATCGAGCGGCGTGCCGTCCTCGGCCCAGAATTTCATGTCGCGCTCATAGGCGCCGATCAGCAGGCCCTTGCCCTCCTGCCGCAGGTAGTATTCGCCGTCGCGATCCGCCACCGAGGGCAGGCGCCGGTCCATCCCGGCGATCTCGGCGATGGTCTCGGTCACGAAATACTGGTGCTCGGTGGGCTGCAAGGGCAATTCGATCCCCGCCAGTTTCGCCACCTCGCGCCCCCAGAGACCGGCGGCATTGATCACCCAGGGCGTGCGGATATCGCCCTTGGGCGTCTCGACGATCCACGTCCCGTCCGCCTGCGGCACGGTCGCCGTCACCGGGGTAAAGCGGTGGATCTCCGCCCCCCGCTGCCGCGCCCCCACGGCGTAGGCATTGGTCACGCCCGAAGGGTCCACGTTGCCGCCATCGGGCTCGTACATGATGCAGCGGATGCCGTCGAAATTCACCAGAGGGTGCAGCCGTTCGGCCTCGTCCCGCGAAATCTCGTGAAAGTTCATGCCGTAAAGCTTGGCCTTCGCCGCCTGCAGCCGCAACTGATGCGCCCGGTTCTCGGTCTGCGCGAGATAAAGCGAGCCGGGCTGGAACACCCCGCAGCTTTGCCCGGTCTCCGCCTCCAACTCATTGTACAAATTCATCGTGTAATGCTGCAACCGGCTGATATTGGCGCTGTCATGCAGCCCGTGAATGTTGGCCGCGGCGTGCCAGGTGCTGCCCGAGGTCAACTCGTCGCGCTCGAGCAGAACGACATCGCTCCACCCCAGCTTGGCCAGGTGGTAGAGGATCGAGCATCCGATAACGCCACCGCCGATCACGACAGCCTGTGCATGGGTCTTCATGGGGTATCCCTCGGGTTCTTCACCCCGCCACCCTGAAGCGCGCACAGGCCGGGCGATTGCCCGTTTCCGACACATCCTGTCGCGGTGATACACGGCCCCGCTGTTTCTTCTTGGCCGAAATACCCCGGAAAGCGGTCTCCTCGATGCGCACCTTCGGTGCGACGGGGCAGGGCCCCTCATCCCCACACAACCGGCGCGGCGCAGCCGCACCGCATCGAAAGACCCCGCGACCCAAGGGAAACGACACATCCTGTCGCAAACCGGCATGCGGCGCGGTGCAGCCGTCGCACTTTGGGCAAAACCCGAACCACAGGAGGCCGCCCCCATGAAAACCAACACCCGCGTCTGCGTCATCGGCGGCGGCGTCGTCGGCTGCAGCGTGCTCTATCACCTCACGAAACTCGGCTGGTCCGACGTCATGCTGCTGGAACGCTCGGAACTCACCTCCGGCTCCACCTGGCACGCGGCGGGGGGCTTTCACACGCTGAACGGCGATACCAACATGGCCGCGCTGCAGGGCTACACGATCCGCCTCTACAAGGAACTGGAGGAGATCACCGGCATGTCCTGCGGGCTGCACCATGTCGGCGGCGTGACGCTCGCCGACAACCGCGACCGCTTCGACATGCTGCTCGCCGAACGTGCCAAGCACCGCTACATGGGGCTCGACACCCATATCGTTGGCCCGGAAGAGATCGCCAAACTTGCCCCGGTCACCAATACCGAAGGCATCCTCGGCGCGCTCTACGATCCGCTCGACGGCCATCTCGACCCCTCGGGCACCACCCACGCCTATGCCAAGGCCGCGCGCATGGGCGGTGCCACCATCGAGACGCATTGCATGGTGCGCGAGACCAACCCGCGCCCCGACGGCACATGGGATATCGTGACCGACAAGGGCACCATCCACGCCGAGCACGTGGTCAACGCCGCCGGGCTCTGGGCGCGCGAGGTGGGGGCGATGGCCGGCACCTACCTGCCGCTGCACCCGATGGAGCACCAATACCTCGTCACCGACGAGGTGCCCGAGATCGCCGGGATCATCGACGGCGGGGGCGAGCACCCGCATGTCATGGACCCGGCGGGCGAAAGCTATCTTCGGCAGGAGGGGCGCGGGCTCTGCATCGGCTTCTACGAACAGCCCTGCCGCCCCTGGGCGGTCGATGGCACGCCGTGGGAGTTCGGCCACGAATTGCTGCCCGACGATTTCGACAAGATCGAGGACAGCATCGAGTTCGCCTACAGGCGGTTCCCCGCGCTGGGGCGCGCGGGCGTCAAGTCGGTGATCCACGGTCCCTTCACCTTTGCCCCCGACGGCAACCCGCTGGTGGGCCCGGTTCCGGGCCTGCGCAACTACTGGTCCGCCTGCGGGGTGATGGCCGGGTTCAGCCAGGGCGGCGGCGTGGGCCTGATGCTGGCGCAGTGGATGACGACAGGCGAATGCGAGCGTGACGTGACCGCGATGGACGTGGCCCGCTTCGGCGACTGGATCACGCCCGGCTATACCCGCCCCAAGGTGATCGAGAACTACCAGAAGCGCTTTTCCGTCAGCTACCCCAACGAGGAACTGCCCGCCGCAAGGCCCTTTCGCCAGACGCCGATGTATGACGTGTTCGACGGCATGGGCGCGGTCTGGGGGCACCAGTTCGGGCTCGAGGTGGTCAACTACTTCGCCGAAGGAGACGAGCCGCGCTTCGAGACGCCCTCCTTCCGCCGCTCCAATGCCTGGGAGGCCACCGCGCGCGAGGTCCGCGCGGTGCGCGAGGCCGTCGGCATCAACGAGGTGCACAATTTCGGCAAGTATCTCGTGACCGGGCCGGGGGCGCGCGACTGGCTCGACCGGATCATGGCGGGCCGCATCCCGAAACCGGGGCGCATCTCGCTCACCCCGATGCTGTCGCCCAAGGGCCGGCTCTGGGGCGACTTCACCGTGTCCTGCCTGAATGACGAGACCTTCCAGCTTACCGCCTCCTACGGTGCGCAGGCGGTGCACATGCGCTGGTTCGACCTCAACGAGGCCGCGGGCGTGCGGGTCGAGAATATTTCCGACCGCCTCAACGGCTTCCAGATCGCCGGGCCGCGCGCGCGCGACGTGCTGACGGCAGTGAGCCGCGACGCCGTGGCGGACATGAAGTTCATGGACCTGCGCCGCGCCACCATCGGCATGACCGACTGCCTCGTGCAGCGCGTCAGCTATACCGGCGACCTGGGCTACGAGATCTATTGCGACCCGATGGCGCAGCGCGCCCTGTGGGACACGCTCTGGACCGCAGGGCAGACCCACGGGATGAAACCCTTCGGGATGCGCGCGATGATGTCGCTGCGGCTCGACCGGTTCTTCGGCGCGTGGCTGCGCGAATTCTCGCCCGACTACACCCCCGGCGAGACCGGGATGGACCGCTTTATCGCGTGGTCGAAGAACGCCGATTTCATCGGCCGCGCGGCGGCAGAGGCCGAGCGCGCGGCGGGCGCCGCGCGCCGCCTCGTGGCCTTCGACGTGGCGGTCTGGATCGAGGGCGAGGTGCGCGGCTTCTGCACCTCGGGCGGATACTCGCACCATGCGGGCAAGTCGATCGCGCTGGCGCTCATCCCGAGCGGGCATGCACAGGACGGCCTTGAAGCCGAGATCGAGATTCTCGGAGAACGATGCCCCGCCCGGCTGATCACCACGCCGCTTTTCGACGCCGACGGCGCGCGGATGCGGGGCTGAGCCGTCCCCGCCTTGCGCTGGCGGAGGGGCCGGATTCGGGTATTTTCGCCAAGAAGAAGATCAGCGCCGGTCCGGCCCCTCATCGGGGTCGGGCTGGCCCACGCCGAGAAACAGGCGCTTGAGCGGCAGCACCCAGACCACGCCCAGCAGCACGAAGACGACCAGTTCCACCAGCATCGGCAGACCCTCGTAGCGCGCGCGCAGCCAATCGGTCAGGGTGACGGCGGCGACGATCCAGGCGGGCAGCGCCACCAGCAGCACCACCAGCGACCAGCGTTTGCGCGCCTTGTAGCCAAGGGCCATCTCTGCCTCCTCAATCGGCGAACGGGTCGGTGACGAGGATCGTGTCCTCGCGTTCGGGTGAGGTGGAGAGTAGCGCGACGGGGCAGCCGATCAACTCTTCGACGCGGCGCACGTACTTGATCGCGGCGGCGGGCAGGTCGGCCCAGCTGCGCGCGCCCTCGGTCGAGGCGGACCAGCCCTCCATCTCTTCGTAGAGCGGCGTGCAGCGCGCCTGCGCGTCGGCGGCGGTGGGCAGATAGTCGAGCCGCTGCCCGTCGAGATCGTAGCCGGTGCAGATGCGCAGCGTCTCGAACCCGTCCAGCACGTCGAGCTTGGTCAGCGCGATGCCGTTGACGCCCGAGGTGGCGCAGGTCTGGCGCACGAGGCAGGCGTCGAACCAGCCGCAGCGCCGCTGCCGCCCCGTGACGGTGCCGAATTCGCGCCCCCGCTCGCCCAGCCGCTGGCCGTCGGAATCGTGCAACTCGGTCGGGAACGGCCCTTCGCCCACGCGGGTGGTATAGGCCTTGACGATGCCCAGCACGTAATCGATCGCGCCGGGGCCGAGGCCCACGCCGGTGGCCGCCTGCCCGGCGATCACGTTGGACGAGGTGACGAAGGGATAGGTGCCGAAGTCGATGTCGAGCAGCGCGCCCTGCGCGCCTTCGAAAAGGATGCGTTTGCCCGCGCGGCGCTGCTCGCCCAGCACCTTCCAGACCGGCGCGGCATAGGGCAGGATCTGCGGCGCGATCTCCATGAGCTGCGCGATCAGCGCCTCGCGATCCACCGGTTCGATCCCGAGGCCGCGACGCAGCGGATCGTGATGCTGGAGCGCCCGGTCCACCCGCGCGATCAGCGTCGCCTCGTCGGCCAGATCGGCCACCCGCACCGCGCGGCGGCCGACCTTGTCCTCGTAGGCGGGGCCGATGCCGCGCCCGGTCGTGCCGATCTTGGTGCCCTTGCTG
>CAJXKX010000013.1 GCA_913055965.1 uncultured Roseovarius sp. | reverse complement strand
GATATTGTCCACGGTATATTCGGAGATCGGGCCCAGCAGGATCGCGAGGTCGATCTCGCGGCCCAGCAGGCGCTCGCGCAGGTCGAGCGAGATATCGACGTTGAACTCGATCTGCAGCCTGGGAAACCTGTGGTGCAGCCGGGCGATCAGATCGGGCAGCCAGCATTGCGCGATGGTCTCGGAGACGCCGATGCGCAGGTGCCGCTCAAGCCCCTCGGGGTCGATCACGTCGCGCTCGATCATCTCCTGCAGGCGTTCGAATTTCTCGGCATGGACGAGCAGGCGCTCGCCCAGCCGGGTGAGGCTCATGCCGCCCGCCTCGCGGTCGAAGAGCGTGCCGTGCAGGCTCTGTTCTAGGTTGCGGATGCGGGCGGTGACGGCGGGCTGCGTGAGGTTGAGACTGACGGCGGCGCGGCGCACGCCGCCGGTGCGCACGACGGCGAGGAAGGTGTGCAGATGGGCGAGGTTGAGGGGCGGCATGGGGCGGGTCCTGCGGGAGCATTGCGTGTGTCCGGCACAGGGTATCCGATTCTCGGAGGATGCGTTGGGGCGAATATGGGCTGGGTCGGGTGTTGGGACGAGCCGCGCAGTGCCCGGCCGCGGGTGGGCGCTCAAACGCTTGTGGTCGTCACTTTATGGTGCACGTTACTTGAACGATTGTGCGGGCTTGGACGTTGCAAAAGCGCCCGTCCGGGGGGTGGTCGGGCGCTGCGCGGCGGTGCCTTGCGGCACTTTGATTCCGCGCGGGGAAGGCGTCGAACGCCCGCTCAAGGCCATGACCGCCCCGCCTGCATCCCCGCCTCACCCTTCAGGTGCCGGTCGAGAGGGCGTAGCCGGGGGGCGCGAGGGCGGTGACGCAGGTGATCGGTGCCGCCCCGAGCCAGGTGCAGCGCTCGATCACGAAGAGCGCCGCGCCCGCTTCCGTGCCCAGCAGACCGGCCTGCGCCGGGGTCGCATTGGCGGCGGAGAAGCGCAGGCTGTAGCGGCTGTAGGGCCGGTGCGACAGCAGCCATTCATTGGCGCTCTGGGTCTTGAGATCGACCTGCGCGATCTCGGGCACGGTGGCGAGGCTGATCCAGCGGTCCTCGAACATGAAGGGGCGGCGGTCGGCGAGGTGGAGGGCCTGCGCGCGCAGCATCCGCTCGGGGGAGGCGAGGCCCATGGCGGCGGCGACGGCATGGGGCGTCTCGGCGATCTCGCGCGCCACGAGTTGATAGCCGTAGGCGCGGCCCGTCGCCTCGACTTCCTCGCGCGCGACGGGGATGTCGAAGGTGGCGCGGGTGACGGGGCGGGCGAGGACGCGCGTGCCGCCCTTGCGCTTGCGCTCGATCAGCCCCTCGTCGGCCAACGCGTTCATGGCGCGCTGCACGGTGGTGCGGGCGCAGCCCAATTCCTCGGCCAGGTCGGCGTCGCGCGGCAGGCGCGCGCCAGGCGGGTAGCGGCCCGTCAGGATCCGCTCGTGGATGAGGTCGCGCAGGGCGCGCCAGCCGGTGACCTGCGGGGCGGTCATGATGCGCGCTCGAGCGCGGCCATGGCGGCGCGGAAGCGGGCGCGGATCGCGTCGCGGTGGATGTGGCGGCCCTGTTGGACCACGTGCCGGCCGCTGCTCCAGACATCGGTGATGCAGGCCTGCCCGTGGCCGCCGAAGATGGCGGTATCCAGAGCGGTATCGCCGGTGCGGTTGCAGAGCCATTCGTTGTCGGTGTCGAGTGCGACGAGATCGGCCCATGCACCGGGCGCGATCCGCCCCGCGTCCCGCCTGCGCGCCGCCCGCGAGGGCCATGTCGAAGAGCCTGCGCCCGGTGGAGGCCTCGGGCGTGGCGAGCGCGGCGCGGCTGCGGTCGCGCAGGCGCTGGGAATATTCCAGTGTGCGCAACTCGTCGAAAAGGGCGATATGGACGTTCGAATCCGAGCCGACACCGGCGCGGCCGCCTGCGTACAGGTAGCGCACCCCGTCGAAGATGCCGTCGCCGAGATTGGATTCGGTGATCGGGCAGAGCCCGGCCACGGCCCCGGTGGCGGCGAGGCGGGTGGTCTCGTCCGGCGTCATCTGCGTGCAGTGGATGAGGCACCAGCGCGCATCGACCTCGTGATTGTCCAGAAGCCAGGTGACGGGGCGCGCGCCGGTATGGGCTTCGACCTCCTCGACTTCGGCCACCTGTTCGGCGAGGTGCATGTGGATCGGGCCGTCTGCGGCGAGCGCGAGGGCGGCGGCCATGCCCGCCCCGTCCACCGCGCGCAGCGAATGGGGGGCCACGCCGATACGGTCGTCGGCATGGCCATGGGCGCTGAGGTGCCGCGCCGCGCCCTCGTGGAGCCGCGCGAAGCTGTCGGGCGTGGAGCCGAAGCGGCGCTGCCCGTCGCCCAGAGGCCGCGCGTCGCAGCCGCCCCATTGGTAGAGTACCGGCAGGAGCGTGAGGCCGATCCCCGCCGCCTGCGCCGCCGCAACGATCCGCGCCGACATCTCGGCGGGGTCGGCATGGGGCTGTCCGGTGACGGTGTGGTGGAGGTAGTGGAATTCGGCCACGGCACCGTAGCCCGCTTCGAGCATTTCCATGAAGACCATGGCCGCGATGGCCTCGACATGGTCGGGGTCGAGTCGGTCGAGGAAACGGTACATCTGCCGCCGCCACGTCCAGAAACTGTCTGCCGGGTCGGGGCCGCGCGCCTCGGTCAGCCCGGCGATGGCGCGCTGAAAGGCGTGGCTGTGCAGGTTGAGGGGCGCGGGCAGGAGCATGTCGGCATGGGTGGCGGCGCGGGTGGTCATCGGGGAGAGGGACGCGATTCGCCCGTCCTCGCCGATGCGGATTTCCACGTCGCTCTGCCAGCCTTGCGGCCCAAGCGCCTGACGTGCCGTGAGAATTTGCATGGCGCGACTCCGTTGACAAAATAAGTGCATACATATTACGATTAATTGCATCGCTAATCAAGGATCGACGTCATGCCCGCGCCCCTGCTGCTCACCGACCTGCGCGCCGCCACGATGCAGCCCGGCGGGGCCGCCTATGGCCTGATCGAGGACGCCGCAATCGCCATCGAGGGCGGCGCGATCCGCTGGGCGGGGGCGGCGCGCGACCTGCCCGATGATCTGGCGGGGTGGCCAGCGCAGGGCATGGGCGGGCGGCTGGTCACGCCCGCGCTGATCGACTGTCACACCCATATCGTGCATGGCGGCGACCGCGCCCGCGAGTTCGAGATGCGGCTGGAGGGGGCAAGCTATGAGGCGATCGCGCGCGCCGGTGGCGGGATCGTCTCGACGGTGCGTGCCACGCGGGCGGCGGATGAGGAGAGCCTGTTAGCGGGGGCGCTGCGCCGGGTCGATTCGCTGATCGCCGAGGGAGTGGGATGTATAGAGATCAAGTCGGGCTATGGCCTTGATCTTGAAACGGAACTGCGGATGCTGCGGGTCGCGCGGCGGATCGGAGAGATGCGACCCGTGAGCGTGGTCACGAGCTTTCTGGGGGCGCATGCGGTGCCCGCCGGAGAGGACGCCGACCGCTATATCGACGACATTTGCCTGCCTGCGTTGGAGGCGGCACATGCCGAGGGGCTGGTCGATGCGGTGGACGGGTTCTGCGAGGGAATCGCCTTTGATGCGGGCCAGATCGCGCGGGTGTTCGACCGCGCGGCGGCGCTGGGCCTGCCGGTCAAGCTGCATGCCGAGCAGTTGAGCCACATGGGCGGCACGGCGCTGGCGGCGCGGTATGGCGCGCTCTCCGCGGATCACGTGGAATATGCGAGCGCCGAGGATGCTCGTCTGCTGGCGGATGCGGGGTCGGTCGCGGTGCTGCTGCCAGGCGCGTTCTATACGCTGCGCGAGACGCAAGTGCCGCCGGTGCAGGCGTTCCGCGAGGCGGGCGTGCCGATGGCGGTGGCCACGGACCTCAACCCCGGATCATCGCCGCTGGGATCATTGCTGCTGGCGATGAACATGGCCTGCACGCTGTTTCGCCTGACGCCGGAGGAGGCGCTGGCGGGCACGACGCGCCACGCGGCAAGGGCGCTGGGCCTGCGCGACCGGGGCGAGATCCGCGCCGGGCTGCGCGCCGATCTGGCGGTGTGGGACGTGGAGACGCCCGCCGAACTCTCTTACCGGATCGGCACCAATCCGCTCCATTCCCGCATGTTCGGAGGACAGGCATGACCGAGACGCTCATCCCCGGTGCCACGACACTGGCGCAACTGGAACGGCTGTGGCGCGCGGGGGGCGCGGCGCGGCTGGACCCCGCGGCGCGCAAGGGGATCGACCGCGCGGCGGCGCTGGTCGAGCGTGCGGCGCGGGGGGAGGAAGCGGTTTACGGCGTCAATACCGGCTTCGGCAAGCTGGCCTCGGTCAAGATCGCGGGTAAGGACACCGCGCAATTGCAGCGCAACCTGATCCTGTCGCATTGCTGCGGCGTGGGCGAGGCGCTCGATGCCGCCACCACGCGGCTGATGATGGCGCTGAAGCTGCTGAGCCTCGGGCGCGGGGCGTCGGGCGTGCGGTGGGAGATTTGCGCGCTGATCGAGGGGATGCTGGCGGCGGGCGTGGTGCCGGTCATCCCGGCGCAGGGATCGGTGGGGGCGTCGGGCGATCTGGCCCCGCTGGCGCATATGGCGGCGGTGATGATCGGCGAGGGCGAGGCGGTCTTCGAGGGCGAGACGGTGCCGAGCGGCGTGGCGCTCAGCCGCGCGGGGCTGGCACCGGTGGTGCTTGGCCCCAAGGAGGGGCTGGCGTTGATCAACGGGACGCAGTTTTCCACCGCCTGCGCGCTGGGGGGGCTGTTCGAGACCATGACGCTGGTGCGCGGGGCGGTGGTGACATCGGCGCTTTCGACCGACGCGATCATGGGATCGACCGCGCCCTTGCATCCGATGATCCACGAATTGCGCGGGCATCGGGGGCAGATCGACGTGGCCGCCGCGATGGCCGCACTGATGGAGGGCAGCGTGATCCGCGAGAGCCACCGCGAGGGCGATGCCCGCGTGCAGGACCCGTATTGCATTCGCTGTCAGCCGCAGGTGACGGGGGCGGCACTCGACCTCATCCGCTGGGCGGCGCGCACGCTGGAGGTGGAGGCGAACGCGGTGACGGATAATCCGCTGGTGCTGACAGGCGATGGCGCGATCCTGTCGGGGGGGAATTTCCATGCCGAGCCGGTGGGGTTCGCCGCCGATACGCTGGCGATGGCATTGTCCGAGGTGGGGGCGATTGCGCAGCGGCGCGTGGCGCTGATGGTCGATCCGACGCTGTCATTCGATCTGCCCCCCTTCCTCACGCCCGATCCGGGGCTGAATTCGGGGCTGATGATCGCGGAGGTGACGACGGCGGCGTTGATGAGCGAAAACAAGCATCTGGCGCATCCCTGTACCATCGACAGCACGCCCACCTCGGCCAATCAGGAGGATCACGTGAGCATGGCGGCGCATGCGGCCTATCGCCTGCGGCGGATGACGCGCAACCTGTCGGTGATCCTGGGGGTCGAGGCGATCTGCGCGGCGCAGGGGATCGAGGCGCGCGCGCCCTTGGAGACATCGGGGCCGTTGCGGGAGGCGGTGGCGTGCCTGCGCGGGGTGGTGCCGGCACTCGGGGCGGATCGCTACATGGCGCCCGACCTGGAGGCCGCCGCGACGCTGATCCGCGAGGGCGCGCTGGTGCGGGCGGCGGGGCTGGAGCTGGCGCTATGATCGAAGTGGTGCAGGGGGGCGGGCCGCTGGTGCTGGGCCTGCCGCATACGGGGACGTATGTTTCGCCGGAGATCGCGGCACGGCTGAATGCGAGGGGCCGGGCGCTGGCGGATACGGATTGGCATATCGAGCGGCTGTATGATGGGCTGGTCGGGGATGTGACGACGGTGCGCACGCGGGTGCATCGCTATGTGATCGACGTGAATCGCGATCCGAGCGGCGAGAGCCTCTATCCCGGGCAGAACACCACGGGATTGATTCCGTTGACGGATTTCGATGGTGAGCCGATCTGGCGGGAGGGAGACGCGCTCGGCGCGGCGGAGGTGGAGGCGCGGCGCGTGGCCTATCACGCGCCCTATCATGCCGCGCTGTCGGCAGAGATGGAACGGGTGCGCGCGCGGCACGGCTTTGCGATCCTCTACGATTGCCACTCCATACGGTCGCGTATTCCGTTCCTGTTCGACGGCACGCTGCCCGATCTGAACATCGGCACCAATGGTGGTACGACCTGCGCGCCGGGGATCGCGGCGGCGGTGCAGGGTGCCTGTGCGGCGAGCGGCTACAGCACCGTCACCAATGGCCGGTTCAAGGGCGGCTGGACCACGCGCCATTACGGGCGGCCCGGTGAGGGGCTGCACGCGATCCAGATGGAACTGGCGCAATCCACCTATCTCGCCGCCGAGGCCCCGCCCTGGGACTATGACGAGACGCGCGCGGCGCGCCTGCGCGCCGTGCTGCGTCCGATGCTTGAAACCCTGTCCGAATGGAGACCGTGATGACCGATCCCCGCAAGAACACCCGCGATGTCTATCCCCCCACCGGGCCGGAGTTGAACGCGAAAAGCTGGCTGACCGAGGCACCGCTGCGGATGCTGATGAACAACCTGCATCCGGACGTGGCCGAAAACCCGCATGAGCTGGTCGTCTATGGCGGCATCGGGCGGGCGGCGCGGACCTGGGCGGATTTCGACTGCATAGTCGAGAGCCTGAAGGGTCTGGAGGCGGACGAGACGCTGGTGGTGCAGTCGGGCAAGCCGATTGCCATCGTGAAGACGCATAGCGATGCGCCGCGCGTGCTGATCGCGAATTCCAACCTCGTGCCGCATTGGGCCAATTGGGACCATTTCAGCGAGTTGGATCGCAAAGGGCTGATGATGTACGGGCAGATGACCGCCGGGTCGTGGATTTACATCGGCTCGCAGGGGATCGTGCAGGGCACGTATGAGACCTTTGCCGAGGCGGGGCGACAGCATTACGGCGGCGACCTGACGGGCAAGTGGATTCTGACCGGGGGCCTTGGCGGGATGGGCGGGGCGCAGCCGCTGGCGGCGGTGATGGCCGGGGCGTGCTGTCTGGCGGTGGAGTGCAACCCCGACAGCATCGATTTCCGTCTGCGCACTCGGTATGTGGACGAACGCGCCGAGAGCCTCGACGAGGCGCTTGCGATGATCGAGCGCTGGACGGCGGCGGGCGAGGCGAAATCGGTGGGGCTCTTGGGCAATGCCGCCGATATCTTTCCCGAGATCTACCGGCGCGGCATCCGGCCCGATATCGTCACCGACCAGACGAGCGCGCATGACCCTGTCAATGGCTATCTGCCGCAGGGGTGGAGCATGGCGGAGTGGCGCGAAAAGCGCGAGAGCGACCCGAAGGCGGTGGAGCGCGCGGCGCGGACGAGCATGAAGGTGCATGTCGCCGCGATGGTGGATTTCTGGAATGCGGGCGTGCCGACGCTGGATTATGGCAACAATATCCGGCAGGTGGCGCAGGATGAGGGGCTGGAGAACGCCTTTGCCTTTCCCGGTTTCGTGCCCGCCTATATCCGGCCGCTGTTCTGCCGTGGCGTCGGGCCGTTCCGGTGGTGCGCGCTCTCGGGCGATCCGGAAGATATCTACAAGACCGACGCCAAGATGAAGGAGTTGTTTCCCGACAATGCCAAGCTGCACACCTGGCTCGACATGGCGCGCGAGCGGATTTCCTTTCAGGGCCTGCCCGCGCGGATCTGCTGGATCGGGCTCGGGGACCGGCATCGCGCGGGGCTGGCGTTCAACGAGATGGTGGCGAAGGGCGAGCTGAAGGCGCCGGTGGTGATCGGGCGCGATCATCTGGATTCGGGCTCGGTCGCGAGCCCGAACCGCGAGACCGAGGCGATGAAGGATGGCAGCGACGCGGTGAGCGACTGGCCGCTCTTGAATGCGCTGGTCAACACCGCCTCGGGGGCGACCTGGGTGAGCCTGCATCGCGGCGGCGGCGTCGGCATGGGGTTCTCGCAGCATGCGGGCGTGGTGATCTGCGCCGATGGCACGCCGGAGGCGGCCAAACGGCTGGAGCGGGTGCTGTGGAACGATCCGGCGAGCGGCGTCTGGCGGCACGCGGATGCGGGCTACGAGGAGGCGCTCGACTGCGCGCGCGCGCATGGGCTGAGGCTGCCGCGCATCCTTGGGCCGGAGACGTCATAAAACCGTTACATACTCGTTACATTTCCCGCTGCGCGTGATATCGCGGGTAAAACGCGCGGCGGCGAAGCCTGAGGCTGGCAGTTCGCGCAGATTCGCGCGAAAGGGATGATCGGTTTGGAACAGGCGAGTCTCACCGTTTTCTTCTTGCAGATCGGCGGCGGCGCGGCGCTGCTGATCTGGTCGGTGCGTCTGGTGCGCACCGGCGTCGAGCGCGCGTTCTCGGCGCGGCTGCGGCTGTGGCTGCGCCGGTCGGGGCAAAGCCGCCTGCTCGCCGCGCTGGCGGGCGGCGGCAGCGCCATGGCGCTGCAAAGCTCGACCGCGGTGGCGATCCTGGTGGCCAATTTCGTGGCGGCGGGGGCGGTGCCCGCGGCGGCGGGGCTGGCGATGGTGCTGGGGGCGGACCTCGGCTCGGCGCTGGTGGCCAAGCTGCTGCTGGCACGGGTGCCGTGGCTCGTTTCGGTGCTGCTGCTGGCGGGGGTGGTGCTGTTCCTGCGCGGGCGGCAGAAGCGGGTGCGCCAGAGCGGGCGCATCCTGATCGGGCTGGGGCTGATCTTTGCCTCGCTCGACATGCTGCGCGCCGCGACCGAGCCGCTGCTGGACAGCGCGGCGGCGGGGGCGGCGATGCAGTACCTGGCGCGCGACACGCTCACCGCTTTCCTGATCGGGGCGGTGTTCGCCTGGCTCGTGCATTCCTCGGTCGCCGCCGTGCTGCTCTTTGCGACGCTGGTGACGCAGGGGCTGATGCCGCTCGCGGCGGCGGTGGCGCTGATTCTCGGGGCCAACATGGGCGGGGCGACGATCGCGGTGATGCTGACGCTGGCGGCGCAGGCGGAGGCGCGGCGCGTGGTGATGGCCAACCTGGTGCTGCGGGGCGGCGCGGCGGCGGCGGTGCTGGCGGTGCTGACGGCCGTGCAGCCACCGCTCGGCTGGCTGGGCGCGACCCCGGTCGCGCAGGCGATCAACCTGCATATCGCGTTCAATCTGGGGCTGTTGCTGGTGTGTCTGCCGCTGGTGCCGGTGGCAGAGCGG
Source organism: uncultured Roseovarius sp. (assembly GCA_913055965.1). Lineage (GTDB taxonomy): Bacteria > Pseudomonadota > Alphaproteobacteria > Rhodobacterales > Rhodobacteraceae > Roseovarius. Next base: position 4,538 of record CAJXKX010000013.1, on the reverse strand, counting down.
CTGGCGCGGCATCTCGTTCCGCAGGGCGCGCCGTCGGGGCTGGTGCACATGACGGCGCTCGATCCTGCCGCGCTCGATGCGCCGGACCGGGCGCTGTCTTGCGCCACGCGCGAGGTGATCCGCATCGGCGAGACCGTCGAGGCGATGCTGCGCCCGGTGCCGACGCTGTTCGAACACTGGGACGAGGCCGCGGCGCAGGCGGTGAGCGACAGCGCCGAGAGCGTGCGCAAGCGCCATCTCGACACCAAGCTCTATCTCGCGCAGCTCAACCGCGCGGGGCTCGATGCCGAGCGCAGCCAGCGGGCGATGGACTTGTCGGGCATCGCCGCGCATTTCGAGGCGGCAAGCGACACGATCGCCACCTCGATGCTGGGGCTGGCGCGGCGGCTGCACCATGAGGGCGTGCATTTCTCGCGCCCGGGATGGGAGGAAATCTGCGATTTCCACGACCGGGTTCTGGCCAATGCGCAGCAGGCGCTGGCGCTGATGATGTCGCAGCATCCCGACGATGCGCGCGACCTGGTGGCCGAGAAGGATACGATCCGCGATATCGAGGCGCGGCTGCAACGCGCCCATCTGGGGCGGCTGCGCGAGGGGCTGCCGGAGAGCATCGAGACCAGCAATATCCACCAGGAGACGCTGCGCGCGCTCAAGCAGGTGAACACGGCATTCACCATGGTGGCCTACCCGATCCTGACCGAGACGGGCGATCTTTTGTCGAGCCGTATCTCGGGGCGGGCCTGAGCGCGATTGTGTCGCTGCCGAAGCTGGCCTAGGACAGAAGCAGGCAGGCGGAGGGCGGGCGATGCTCTGGATTCATATCGGGATGCCCAAGACGGGGACGACGGCGTTGCAGGCGTGGCTGCACGACAATCCCGACCTGCTGGCGCGGCACGGTATCCGCTATCTGGTCGCGGGGCGCGACCGGGGCACGGGGCGGGCGCTGCTCATTTGCCACAACGCGATGGCGGTGGCCATGAGCCGCGGCTGGCAGGGCATGCCCGAGGGCCAGCCCGAGGCGATGGCGGCGGAATGCCGGGCGCATGCCGGCGGTCACACCATCCTGTCGAGCGAGATGTTCTTCGGCCGCGATCTGACGCCGTTGCACGAGCGCTACCTGTCGCGGATCGAAGGGCCGGTGCGGATCGTCGCCTACCTGCGGCGGTTCGACGATTTCCTCGAGGCCGATTACAAGCAGCGCGCCAAGAACGCGCTGCCTACCGGCGGGGCGGCGGGCTATGTCGCCGGGCGGATCGCGAAGCTGGCCGCCGATCCCGACTACATGAACCTCGAGACCGAGGTCGCGCGCATCCGCGCGCAGGTGCCCGGGGCCGAGATCGTGCCGCGGCTCTACCTGCGTGACGAGATGGCGGGGGGCAACATCATCACCGATTTCCTGTCGCTTTTCGGTGTGCCGCCCGAGGAGGTGGCGCTGCCCGAGCGGGTCGCCAACCGGTCGCTGTCGCGGGTGGCGTCGGAGGCGCTGGGGCTGTTCGACGGGCGCGCGGGCTATGACAAGAAGGCGCGGCGGCGGCTGGGGCGGGCGCTTCAGGCGAGCGGGGATGTGCGGCTCTTTGGGCGTGGCGACGTGCTGACGGCGGAGGAGCGGGCCGAGGTCAACGCGGCCTTCGAGGCGCGCAACGCGGGCTTTCGCGCGGCGTATTTCCCGGGGCGCGAGCGGCTGTTTTCAACGGCGGGGGCGGACGAGGCGCGGGGCCGCGATCACCCCGATGATCTGGCCGATTTCCAGCATGCGGTGCGGATGCTCTTGCGGCTGGCGCGGACCGGCTGAGATCAGGCGCTGTTGCGGGCGAGGCGCGCGCGGCGGTTGGCGTAGCGCTGCTGGTTGGGGGCGATGTCGGCGGCGCGGTCGAGCGCTGCGACGGCCGCCGCCTCGTCGCCTGCCTCGCGGCACAGGTCGGCCAGACGGGCGTGCAGTTCGGCGGTGCTGTCATCCATCGCGCTCGCGCACTCCATGGCATCGCGCGCCGCCTGCATGTCACCGGCCGCGCGGTGCAATTGCCCTTCGAGATAGTGCCAGAAGGCATGGTCGGGGGCCATCGCGCGGCAGGCGGCCATTTCGCGCAGCGCGCCCGCGTGATCCCCGGCAAGCGAGAGGATTTCGGCCTGCCGCTTGGCGATGAGGGGCGCGTCGGGCTGTGCGGCGCGGGCCTCGGAATTGCGCGCGAGCGCCGCCTCGACGCGGCCCATGCGGGCCTCGAGCAGGGCGCAGAAACTGTCGGGCAGGGCGCCGGGGGCAAAGCGCGGGTCGGCCTCGATCCGGTCGCGCAGCGCGGTCAGGTCTCGGCGGCTGTTCAGGAGCCGCGCCACCTTGCCGTCGATGGCGAAATCCGGCCACTCGATGGCGATGGTCGAGAGATCGGACGCGCGACGGCGCAGGATGCGCGCCTGCTGCACGAGGATGTTGGTCTGCTGATAGGGGATCGGCAGCATCAGGAGCGTGTCGCGGTCGAAGGGCAGCACCGCGCCGGGGCGCAGCCGCCGCCGCTTGATCATGAAGGTGCCGATCACGGTGACGTCGGGCAGCATCGGTTTCTGCCAGAACGCCCGCAGGAACGAGCGCCGCGCGCCGTGCCGCCGCCCGAGCGCGCCGAGGATATGGGCCTCGACGGCGAGCGCGGTGACGGTGTTTTCCTGCCATTGATGCGGGTGGGCGAGCGCCGTGCGGACATGGTCGCGGGCCGCGTCCCAGCGATGCAGGTAGATGCCGCAGATCGCCTGCATGAGCGGCAGGAAGGCGTTGTCGGCGCCTGCGGCGAGGATCGCCTCGCCGATGTCCCAAGCGGCCTCGTCGCGGCCCGTTTCCTGCAACCGGCGCGCCAGCTTGACATAGACATGCGCCGCCTCGCTGGGGGTGATGAAGGCGTCGATGCCGCTCTGGAAGCGGGCGAGCAGGCGCTCGTAGGCGGCCTCGCGCTCGGGGACGGACATCACCTCGTGAAAGCATTTGCGCTCCTGCCCGCTGAGGCGCGCGGCGGCGCGGCTGAAGGCGCTGATCGGGGGGGCCACGATCTCGGAGGCGCGCGACATGGCGTAAAGCTCGAGAAAGTCGCGCTGCACCGGCTTGCAGTCGGACAGGTCCACGAGGTCGTCGATGCGCGCCACCTGCGGATGCGCGGCGGTGAAGCGGGCGATGCTCTCGGGCTGATCCGAGAACACCAGCGCGCCCGCATCGGCGTTCTTTTCGAGATAGGCGGAATAAAGCTCGTCCGGCTCGATCTTGGCGGGCCATTCCTTGTGCTTCCACGGGTCCTCGTTGAGGATGTCGCCGCGGCGGATGTGGTAGGCGATGCTGCGCCCGCCGCGTGCCGCCATCGCCGCCCCGATGCGGGCCATGTGACGGGCGACCGACGGGTTGAAACCGATGCGGTCGATATAGCCGCGAAACCGTCCGCGCAGCGCCTCGGCATCCTCCCACGGGAATTCGACGATCTCGAAGCCCTCGTCGAGCAGCACATGCCCGCCCTGCGCGAGATGCGCCTCGAGCCGGTCGGGGCTGTCGTCGCGTGCGAAGGACCAGAGTGGCTCGGTGCGGTCGTCGAGCGCCTCGAAATCGACGTTGTCGATGAAATGGCGCTCGATGAAGGCGGGCGCGAAGAGATCGGAGGGCGTGTCGAGCTTGGGGGCCATCGCGCCGCGCGGGAACCAGTTGACGCGGAAATCGGTGCGGTAATCCTCTGCGAGGCGGATGCTGTTGAGCATCATCAGCAGCCGCGCGCCAAGCTGGTCCTTGCGCAAACCGATGAACAGGCCGCGACCCGGTTCGGGAGCATTCGACATAAAACAACCTTTTCCCGTTGTGGAAAAGTCTATACACTCAATGGAAACAGTCGCAAGCGCTCCCGCTGCCGGGCAGTGGCGAAGGAGTTAACCGGTTCATGACAGCAGGGTCCAAGCTGTTGCTGAGCACCTCGCTGGTGCGCCCAACCTCCGCATTCCTGGAATGGCTGGCCTGGCATCGCATGATCGGTGCGGGGCTCGTGACCGTGATGATCGACCGGCGGCAGGCCCCCGATCAGCCGCTGCTGGCGGCGTTGGAGGCCGCGGGGGTGCTGCGTGTGGTGCCGGTAAGCATCGATCCCGACATGAAGGAAGAGTTGCACAATTCCGCGTTGCGGGCGGGGGCGATGGAGGGCGCGGAGAGCGGCGGCTATGGGCTCTATCTCGGCCCGGATGAGTATTTTCGCATCCACAGCACGGCGCAGGGCATCCCGACGCTGATGCGCGGGGCCGGGGGCGCGGATGTGATGTCGGTGCCGGTCTGCGAGGCGGGGACCGGAGGGCACGAGCATCACCGGCCCGGCCCGATGCTGCATCTGCCGCGCCCGGTGGGTGTGCCCGGTGGCGCGCTGCGCAGCGTGGCGCGGCTGGGCCTGTTTCGCGCGCGCACACCCGAGGTGCCGGTGGGGCCGGTGACGGGCGGCGGCCCCGTGCGGTGGGTGGATGGCGACGGCGCGGACTTGCCCGCGCCGCAGAGCCGCGTGGCCTGGGCACGCGCGGGGCAGGGCCTGGGCATG
>CAJXKX010000012.1 GCA_913055965.1 uncultured Roseovarius sp. | reverse complement strand
GCCCGGCGCCGCGCCGCCCGCCTCGCCGCCGACAAGACCCACGGGATCAAGGCCGTCTTCGCCACCCATAACGAGACGGCGACCGGCGTCACCTCCGACATCAAGGCCATCCGCGCCGCACTCGACGCCACCGGCCACCCGGCCCTCCTTTTCGTCGATGGCGTCAGCTCCATCGGCTCGATCGAATTCGAGATGGAGGATTGGGGCGTCGACCTCGCCGTTGCGGGCTCGCAAAAGGGGCTGATGCTCCCCGCCGGTCTCGGCCTGCTTGCCGTCAGCGAAAAGGCCCTCGCCGCCCATGAGCGCGCCAATATGCCGCGCTGCTACTTCAGCTTTGCCGACATGATCCGCCTCAACGACACCGGCTATTTCCCCTATACGCCCCCCACCCAACTGCTCCGCGGCCTGCGCGTCTCGCTCGACCTGCTGCTCGACGCAGGCATGGAAAGCGTGTGGGACCGTCATCACCGCCTCGCCTCGGGCGTGCGCGCCGCCGTCGCCGAATGGCAGGGCTGCCGCCTCGTGGCAGACGGCCCGGAATGGCACTCCGACACCGTATCGGCGATCTACGCCCCCGACGGCATCGACGCCCGCCACGTGATAGACACCGCCTATCACAAATACCAGACCTCGCTCGGCTCCGGCCTTGCCAAGCTCGCCGGGCGCGCCTTCCGCATCGGCCATCTCGGCTCGCTCAACCCGGTGATGCTCTGCGGCGCGCTCTCGGCGGCCGAAATGGCGCTCTGCGATGCGGGCGCGGCCATCACCCCCGGTCAGGGCATCGCCGCGGCACAAGAGGCATTCCGCATGTCCACCCCCCCGGTGCAGACCCGCACCGCCACCGCGCGCGCCGCGTAAAGGACAACCCCATGAGCTACACCCTGCACCCGCTGAAAAAGCAACGCCTGCAACGCTCGGAACTCGCCGTGCCGGGCTCCAACCCCGCGATGATCGACAAGGCGGCGGATTCGGACGTCGATTACATCTTCTTCGACCTCGAAGACGCCGTCGCGCCCCCCGACAAGGTCCAGGCCCGCGCCAATATCATCCAGGCCCTGAATGACATCGACTGGAAAGCCAAGGGCAAGACCGTCTCGATCCGCATCAACGGGCTCGACACCCATTACATGTATCGCGACGTGGTCGAGATCGTGGAACAGGCGGGCCAGCATCTCGACACCATCCTCGTGCCCAAGGTGGGCGTGCCCGCCGATCTCTACACCGTGGAAACCAGGGTCAGCCAGATCGAAGAGGCCATGGGCTTCACCCACCGGATCGGGCTCGAGGCGCTGATCGAGACCGCCCTCGGCATGGCCAATGTCGAGGCGATCGCCTCGGCCCCCGGTCGGCTCGAAGCATTGCATTTCGGGGTGGCCGACTATGCCGCCTCGAACCGCGCGCGCACCGTGGTGATCGGCGGGCTCAACCCCGACTATCCGGGCGACCAGTGGCATTTCGCGCTCAGCCGCATGACTGTCGCCTGCCGCGCCTACGGGCTTCGCGCCATCGACGGACCGTTCGGCGATTTCTCCGATCCCGAGGGCTACACGCTCAGCGCCAGACGCGCTGCCGCGTTGGGCATCGAGGGCAAATGGGCCATCCACCCCAGCCAGATCGCGCTTGCCAACGAGGTCTTTTCGCCCCCCGAGGCCGAAGTGACCCGCGCCCGCCGCATCATCGAGGAATTGCGCAAGGCCGCAGCCGAGGGCCGCGGTGCCGCCAGCCTCGACGGCAAGATGATCGACGCGGCGTCAGAGCGCATGGCCAACAACGTGCTGAGCGTGGCCGACGCCATCGCCGCCAAGGGATAAAGGGAGGAGAACCAAATGGATATCCACGAATTTCAGGCCAAGGACCTGCTCAAGCGTTTCGGCGTGCAGGTGCCGCGCGGCGGCATCGCCTACAGCCCCGAACAGGCGGTCTACCGCGCCTCGGAACTGTCGGGCGACAAATGGGTGGTCAAGGCGCAGATCCACTCCGGCGCGCGCGGCAAGGCGGGCGGCGTCAAGATCTGCAAATCCGAAAAAGAGATCAGCGAGGCCGCAAGCTGGATGCTGGGCCGCACGCTGGTGACCCACCAGACCGGACCGCAAGGCAAGATGGTCAGCCGCCTCTATATCGAAGAGGCCACGGATATCGCGCAGGAAATCTATCTCGGCTTCGTGATGGACCGCAAGGAAGAGCGCGTCGTCGTCGTGGCCTCCGGTCAGGGCGGCATGGAGATCGAGGAAATCTCGGCGCAGGAGCCCGACTCGATCATCCGCTCGGTGGTCGATCCGGCGGTCGGCATGCAGAGTTTCCAGGCCCGCGAAATCGCCTTTTCCCTCGGCCTCGACGCGGCCCTCATCCCGCAGGCGGTCAAGACCATCATCGGCTGTTACCGGATGATGGAGGAAACCGACGCCAACATGGTCGAGATCAACCCGCTCGTCGTCACCGGTTCGGGCGAGATCATGGCGCTCGATGCCAAGGTCAGCTTTGACGACAACGCCCTCTTTCGACGCCCCGAACTGTCGGAGTTGCGCGACAAGAGCCAGGAAGACCCGCGCGAGACCTTCGCCTCCGATCGCGGCCTGAACTATATCGGGCTCGAGGGCGAGATCGGCTGCATCGTCAACGGCGCAGGGCTCGCCATGGCCACGCTCGACATGATCAAGATGGCCGGGGGCGAGCCTGCGAATTTTCTCGACGTGGGCGGCGGCGCTAGCCCCGAACGCGTGCTGATGTCGTTCCAGGCGGTGCTCAACGACCCCAATGTCGAGGCGATCCTCGTCAACATCTTCGCCGGGATCAACCGCTGCGACTGGATCGCCGAGGGCGTGGTCCGCGCGGTGCGCGAGCTGGAGCTGACCATGCCGCTCGTGGTGCGCCTCTCGGGCACCAATGTCGAAGAGGGCAAGCGCCTGATCGCCGAGAGCGGCCTGCCGATCCTGACCGCCGACAGCCTCGCCGAGGCCGCCGAGATCGTCGTGCGCGCCTGGTCCGAGACCAAACCCACCCCCGCGAAAGGAGCCGCATGATGGCCATTCTCATAGATCAGAGCAGCCGTGTCCTCGTCACCGGCCTCACCGGCCGTATCGGCAGCTTTCATACCGAGGACATGATCAAGCACGGCACCAACGTCGTGGGCGGCGTCACCCCCGGCAAGGGCGGCACCAAGCACAATGGCCTGCCCGTCTTCAACACCGTCAAGGGCGCGGTGTCTGAGACCGGCGCCGATCTGGTGATCTGTTTCGTGCCGCCCCCCTTTGCCGCCGACAGCATCATGGAGGCGGCGGATGCAGGCATCCGCACCTGCGTCTGCATCGCCGACGGCATCCCGGCGCGCGACATGATCAAGGTCAAGCGCTACATGCGCCGCTACAAGGCCGAGCGCCGCATGCGCCTGATCGGCCCCAACTGCGCGGGCATCATCACCCCCGGTCAGGCCTTCGCCGGGCTGATGCCGCCGCATATCTACGCGCCGGGCCGCGTGGGTATCGTCGGACGCTCCGGCACGTTGGGCTACGAGGCCGCCAGCCAGATGAAGGAGCGCGGCATCGGTGTGTCGACCTCGGTGGGCATCGGCGGCGATCCGATCAACGGCTCCTCCTTCCGCGACATTCTGGAGCTTTTCGAAAACGACCCCGAAACCGACGCCGTGGTGATGGTCGGCGAGATCGGCGGCCCGCAAGAGGCCGAAGCCGCCGCCTATATCCGCGACCACATGACCAAGCCGGTCGCCGCCTATATCGCCGGTCTCTCGGCCCCCAAGGGGCGGCGCATGGGCCATGCGGGGGCGATCGTCTCGGCCTTCGGCGAATCGGCGCAGGAAAAGGTGGAAATCCTGGGCGACGCGGGCGTGACCATCGTGCCCACGCCCTCGTCCTTCGGCGAGGTGGTGGAGCGGATGGTCGCCTGACCCGGACGGATCACGCGCGCCGGGGCCTCACCCGGCGCGCAGCCGCCCCGCCGCAAGCGCCGAGACCGCGATCATCGCGCTTGCCGTGCCCAGCATCAGCGGCAACCCGCCCGCCTGATAGGTCAGCCCCGACAGCACCGTGCCCAGAAGCCGCCCGCCCGCATTGGCCATGTAGTAAAATCCCACATCCATCGTCACCCGCTCGGCCTGGGTAAAGGCGAGGATCAGGTAGGAATGCAGCGCCGAATTCACCGCGAAGAGCGCACCGAACGCCAGAAGCCCCGCCACCAGCGTCACCGTGAGCCACGTCTGCGGGCCATCCGCCGTCAAAGCCGCAACGGTCAGGGCCACCGGCACCGCGAGCAATGCCAGCGCCCAGCCCCGTGCCGCGCGGACGAGATCGCCCTCGGGCCGGGAGGCCGCGCGCATCAGGCGCGGCGCGCTGGCCTGCACCGCGCCGTAAAGGATGATCCAGCCCGCCATGAACGTGCCGATCATGAAAAACGCCGCGCGATTGCTTGCCTCGGACCCGTCGGACAAGACGCTGTAGAAATAGACGGGGATGCCCACCACGAACCACACGTCGCGCGCGCCGAAGAGGAACACGCGCGCCGCGCTCAGCCAGTTGACGTTGGCGGATTTCGAGAAGACCTCGGAAAACTTCGCCCCCTTGCGCCCCGTCGGCAGGCCCGGTGGCATGGCAAACGCCACCGCGACGAGGATCACCGTCAGGACGCCCGCCATCGCCCAGACCGCCCCGACGAAGCCGATGCCCGCCAGCAGCGCCGCGCCCAGCAGGAAGCCCAGCCCCTTGACCGCGTTCTTGGAGCCCGTCAGCACTGCGACCCAGCGGAACAGTCCGCCGTCACCCTTGGGGGCCAGCAGCTTGACAGCGGATTTCGAGGACATCTTGGCCAGATCCTTGGCCACGCCCGAGGCCCCCTGCACCACCATCACGTAAGCAACCGAGAGCGCGACGGTCCAGGTGGGATCAAGCTGCGCCAGCGCAATGAGCGCCAGCACCTGAAGGCCGAGGCCTGCATAGAGCGTCGAGGTGAGGCCAAAGCGCGCCGCGATCCAACCCGCCGAGAGGTTGGTGACCATCCCCGCGATCTCGTAGAGCACGAACAGGTAGGCCAGCTGCACCGGGGTGAACCCCAGCGTGTGGAAGTGCAACAGCACCAGCATCCGCAGCGCGCCATCGGTCAGCATGAAGGCCCAATAGGCCGCCGTGACGGCGATATAGGCGCTCAGGCCCTCGGGACGTGCCGTCAAACCGTGGCCCCCACCATCATGGCCACATCGACGAGGCGATGCGCATAGCCCATCTCGTTGTCGTACCACGCATAGACCTTCACCTGCGTGCCATTGATAACCATCGTCGAGGGCGCATCGACGATGCCCGACCGGGTGTCGTTGGTGTAATCGGCGCTGACGAGGGGCCGCGTTTCATAGCCCAAGATACCGGCAAGCGGCCCTTGGGCGGCGGCCTCGAACAGCGCGTTCACCTCCTCCGCGCTCGTCTCGCGTTCCATCTCGAACACGCAGTCGGTGATCGAGGCGTTGAGCAGCGGCACGCGCACGGCGTGGCCGTTCAAGCGCCCTTTCAATTCCGGATAGATCAGCGTGATCGCCGTGGCGCTGCCGGTCGTCGTGGGGATCAGCGAATTGAGCGCCGACCGCGCGCGCCGCAGATCCTTGGCGGGGCGGTCCACGATGGTCTGCGTGTTGGTCACGTCATGGATCGTGGTGATCGAGCCGTGCTTGATGCCGATCGCCTCGTGCAGCACCTTGACCACCGGGGCGAGGCAGTTGGTGGTGCAGCTTGCCGCCGTGACGATGCGGTGGCGGGCCGGGTCATAGATATCGTGATTGACGCCGTAGACGATATTGGCGGCGTCACCGTCCTTGACCGGGGCTGACACGACCACCTTCTTCACGCCCGCGTCGAAGTAGGGGGCGAGCTTGGCCTCGGTCTTGTAGACGCCGGTGCAGTCGATCACCACATCGACGTCGGCGAGCGGCAGGTCGCCCGGATCGCGCGTGCCGATGAATGGCAGGCGCGTGCCGTCGATGGTGACGCTGCCCGCGTCATGCGCAAACACGGCATCCCACCGGCCATGCACGGTGTCGAATTCCAGCAGATGCGCGTGCATTTCCGCATCGCCCACGGCGTCGTTGATCCACGCGATTTGCGCGCCGCGCTCCAGAAGGGGCTTGAGGATCAGCTTGCCGATCCGGCCCAGCCCGTTGACAGCATAAACGGTCATGCGCCCGCCTCGCCGGTCTCGCGCGCGATATCGTCCACCACCGCCTGCAGGCTCACGCGGTCGAGCGTGTCGAAGGGCAGCGCCGCGAAGATCGATATGCGATTGCGCAGCGCGCCATAGGCATGCTGAAAGGCCAGCGCCTTTTCCGCGTCGGTGCCCTCGGCCTTGACCGGGTCGGGCGTGCTCCAGTGGGCGGTGACGGGCTGCCCCTCCCAGGCAGGACATTCCTCGTTGGCCGCCCGGTCGCAGACGGTAAAGACGAAATCCATCACCGGGGCACCCGCGCCCGTGAACTCGCTCACGTTCTTGGCGCGCAGGCCCGCGATGTCATGCCCCTTGGCCTTCAGCACCTCGAGCGCGAAGGGGTTGAGTTCGGAAAACGGCCGCGTGCCGGCGGACCAGGCGGTGAACCTGTCGCCCGCGATGTCGCGCAAGAGCGTCTCGGCAAAGATCGAGCGGGCGGAATTGCCCACGCAGATGAAGAGGGCGTTGTATGTCCTGTCGGCCATGTCAGGGCCTCCTTTGAGGGTGGGGGCGGGGGCGCAGATGTCGGGCCGCCCGCGACAGCAATCGTTGAGCAGGTAATCGAAGGTGCGGCGCACCTCTGTCATGTTCATGGAGTATCGCAGCGACGTGCCCTGCCGCTCCTGCGTGACCAGCCCGGCCTGCATCAGCGCACCCAGATAGGCCGAGAGGGTCGAGGGCTTGAGCGCCAGAACATCGGCCACCTCGCCCGCCGCGACACGGTCGGGATAGCGGCGCATCAGAAGCCGGAAGATGGCGAGCCGCTGCGGATGGCCGAGCGTGGCGAGGCGGGAGGCGATATCTTTTTCCATATTTCACAAATATACGAAATATGGCAGCGCGACAAGCGCCCGCGCGCGGTGTCACCAAAACTTCATGAACGGGAGGGGGCGGGCCTACTGCCCGCGCGCCGCCTCGATGGCCGGGCGGATGGTTTTCTCCATCACCCGGTCGGTGATCGGCCCGGCAAAGCGCAGCACGATCTCGCCCCGCCCGTCGATCACGTAGGTTTCGGGCACGCCGTAGACCCCCCAGTCCAGCGCCATGCGCCCGGCCTCGTCGGCCCCGATCCCGGTATAGGGGTCGCCCAGTTCCTCGAGGAATCCCAGCGCGTTGCCGGGCTTGTCCTTGTAGTTGACGCCGTAGATGGTGATCCCCTCGTCGGCCAGTTCCTCGAGGTTGGGATGCTCCACCCGGCAGGGCGCGCACCAGCTCGCCCAGTAATTCACGAGGCTCACCTCGCCGCCGCGCAGGTCGTTATCGGCAAAGCCCGGCTTGTCGCCCAGCGGGCTGACCGCAACGGCGGGGGCCTGCCGCCCCGCCAGCGCCGAGGGCAGCGCGTTGGGGTCCTCGCGCTTGAGCCCGACCAGCGCCAGCCCCGCGAAGGCGGCGAATACCACCAGCGGCGCGATCATCAGCGGCGACACCTTAGCCATCGGATTTCCTCCGGGACTCGATTTCCTCGAGGTCGCGCCGCACCCGCGCCGACCGGCGCAGGCTTGCCCAGACGATCACCGCCAGCAGCGCCAGCGACACCCCGTAGGACGACAGCACAGCGCCCGCGTATTTGCCCAGATCGGGGATCATGCCTGCATCCTTTCCCGCGCCTCGAGCGCGCGCATCCGACGTGCCCTGATCTCGGTGCGGGTGCGCACCAGCACAAGCGCGACAAAGAGCAGCACGAAGCCCGCCATCGCCACCAGCAGCGGATACCAGAACACGTCGGCCACGTTTTCCTCCTTGTCGAGGCTGAGCGACGCACCCTGGTGCAGCCCCTGGTTCCAGAAATTCACCGCATAGCGGCTGAGCAGCGCGAAGACAGAGCCCACCAGACACAGGATCGACGTGAGATCCGCCGCCGTGTCGTCATTCTCGATCGCCTCCCACAACGCGATATATCCCAGGTAGAACAGGAACAGGATCAAAAAGCTCGTGAGGCGCGGGTCCCAAGCCCACCAGGTGCCCCACATCGGCTGCCCCCAGAGCGCGCCGGTGGCAAGCGCGATCAGCGTCATGACCATGCCCACCGGGGCGGCGGCGCGCGCGGCGAGCGCGCTCACGTGGTGGCGGCGCACGATCCACACGAGCGAGGTCACCAGCATCATCAGCCAGGCATTGATCGCCATCAGCGCCGAGGGCACGTGCAGGTAGATGATCTTGACGGTCGAGCCCTGCTTGTAATCGTCGGGCGTGAAGAAAAAGCCCCAGACAAGGCCCGCCGCCAGTGTGATCGCCGACCCCCAGGCGATCCAGGGCAGCACGCGGTCTGTGGTCTCGATGAACTTTTTCGGATTGGCGTATTCCCAGAGGGCATTCAGGCTCATCTCTCTATCCCGTTCATCAGCGCAGGTTGACCTTCAATACCGCAGCCGAGGCGAAAGGCAAAAGCGCGATCGTGCCGCAGGTGATCCCCGCCAGCAGTGCCAGCGGCGTGCCGGGGGCCATGCCCTCGGCCCCGCGCCGCGCCACCTCGGCACCAAAGATCAGCGTGGGCACGTAGAGCGGCAGCACCAGCAGGCTGAGCAGCAGCCCGCCGCGCTTCAGCCCCACCGTGAGCGCCGCGCCGAAGGTGCCGATCACGCTGAGCGCGGGCGTGCCGAGCGCAAGCGACAGCACCAGCCAGCCGAAGCCCGGCCCCGGCAGGTTGAGCAGCACGCCCAGCACCGGCGCGGCCAGCACCAGCGGCAGCCCCGTGGTCAGCCAGTGCGCCAGCGCCTTGACGCTCACGATCCCCTCCATCGGCAGGGGCGAGGTGGCCAGCAGATCGAGGCTGCCATCCTCGTGATCGAGCGCGAAGATGCGATCGAGCGACAGCAGGCAGGCCAGCAGCGCGCCCAGCCACAGGATGCCCGGCGCGATCTTCGACAAGAGCGCGCTTTGCGGCCCGACGCCAAAAGGCACCAGCACCACGACGATCAGAAAGAACGCAAGACCCAGACCGAAGCCGCCACCCGCGCGCACGGCGAGCCGCATGTCGCGGGCAAGCAGCGCGATCACAGGAATACCCCGTCGAAATCATCCGCCGCCAGCGGCGCGGCGCGATAGGGGCCGAGATCCAGGATGCGCGCCTCCGACAGGCCAAGATCGATATGCGTGGCGATGAGCGCCGCCCCGCCCTGCGCGAGATGGCCCCGCACCGCGCCCGCGAACATCGCAACCGCCTCGGTATCGAGCGACACGGTGGGTTCGTCCAGAAGCCACACGGGCCGCCCCGTCACCAGGAGCCGCGCAAGGCCCAGCCGCCGCTTCTGCCCGGCCGAGAGCGCGCCCGCCTGCCGGTGCGCCAGCGGGCCGAGGCGGAAGGCCTCAAGCGCACGGGAAATACCTTGCGTGCCAAAGACCTGCGCCCAGAAGGTCAGGTTTTCCGTCACGGTGAGCGCGGCCTTGATCCCGTCGGCATGGCCCGCGTAGACAAGGCCCTCGGGCGCGGCCTCGACATCGCCCGAGAGTGCCTGTTGCAGCCCCGCCACCGCGCGCAGCAGCGTCGTCTTGCCGATGCCGTTGGGGCCGCGCAACACCAGCGCCTCGCCGGGGCCGAGCGCGAGGCTCACCCCGTCCAGCACCGGCACGCCGCCGCGCGCAACCCCCATATCCGTGACCCGAAGCACCATGCGCCTTGCCTAGCCGAAAGCCGCGGGCGCGAAAAGCGCCAAAGCCCGCGCGGGATGTCACACCGGCAGCGCCGCGAGCGCCACACGCCGCCCCTCCGACAAGAGCACGTTGTAGGTCCGGCAGGCGGCGGGCGAATTCATCGCCTCGACCCCGAGCCCCGCCTCGTGCAGCCGGTCGCGCAGGTCGGCGGGGGCATGCGCGGTCTCGGCACCGGTGCCGATGAACACCACGTCCACCTCGTTCACCAGCGCCAGCAGCGGGTCGGGATCGTCGTAGCCGCCCCAGCCGCGCGCCGAGGTCGCCGTGACCAGCACCGCGCCCTCGATCACCTGCCCCGCCACCCGAAAGAAGCCGGGTCCGTAGCCATCAACCGGCGTGGCCTCGGCAAGGGAGATTTCGGTCATCCGCATGGGGATCAGCCTCCGTTGTTCCAGATCGGCAGGCCGCTCAGCACCGCGAGGGCGATCACGGCATAGGCCACCCAACGGTAGAGCCGCTCGTGGCGCGGGTCAAACAGCGCCTGCCCCAGCAGCGAGGTGACGAGATACGGCACCGCCAGCACCAGCGCCAGAAGAACCAGCGCCCAGTCCACCGCGCCCTTCAGCAGGAGGTTGACCACGATCACGACATCGAGCGCGGCAAGAAACAGGATGGTATTGGCGCGCACCGCCTGCGCGGCGGATTGTCCTGCCAGGTAGAACAGGATCACCGCGGGCCCGGTCAGCCCGGTCAGCCCGCCCAGCACGCCCGCCGCCGCCCCCACGCCCGCGACCTGCGGCCCCTTGACCTGCCCGGAAAAGCGCCAGCCCGACACCAGCGCCGCGAGCGTCAGCGTGGCGATCACCGCCACGCACCAGCGAATCAGCACCGGATCGCTCAGAGACATCAGCCAGAGCCCGAGGGGTACCGTCAGCAGCGCGGCAAAGGCCAGAAGCCCGACCTCGCGCCGGTCCGCCTGCCCCCAGGCCCGCGGCAAGAGCGCGGCGGAACTCACCAGCCCGGTGAGCATCATCACCCCCACGATCACCTGAGGCGCAAGGAAAATCCCCGCCACCGGCACGAAGATCAACGCCGTGCCAAAGCCCGAGAAGCCCCGCACGATCCCCGCCACCGCGATCGCCAGCAACAGCCAGGGCAGGCCCGGGGTCGCCAGCGCCGCGGCGAGCGGCTCAGGCATCCACATTGGCGAATTGCGTGCCGGCGTTCGCGTCGGGCTTGGACCAGTCGCGCTTGACCCCCAGCCACATCAGGAAGGTCGAGGCCACGAAGATCGACGAATAGGTGCCCACGATCACGCCCCAGATCATCGCGAAGACGAAGCCGCGGATCACGTCGCCGCCGAGGACATAGAGCGCCAGAAGCGCCAGAAGCGTGGTGACAGAGGTCATCATCGTGCGGCTCAGCGTCTCGTTGATCGAGATGTTGAGCACCTCGCGCAGCGGCTTCTGCTTGTATTTCCGCAGGTTCTCGCGGACCCGGTCGAACACCACAACCGTGTCGTTGAGCGAATAGCCCACGATGGTCAGAAGCGCCGCGATGATCGCCAGGTCGAACTGGATCTGCAATTCCGAGAACACGCCCACGGTAAGCGCCACGTCATGCACCAGCGCCACCACCGCGCCCACCGCGAACTGCCACTCGAACCGCAGCCAGATGTAGAACAGCACCGCCGCGATGGCGAGCGCCACGGCGATCACCGCCGCGGTGATCAACTCGCCCGAGACCTTTGGCCCGACGCTCTCGACCGAGGTGAACTGAATGTCCGGAACCGCCGCCTGCAAGGCGGATTCGACCTCGGCGATGATCTCGGGCGACACGCTCTCGGTATCGTCCTGCGCCTGGATGCGGATCATCGCCACGTTCTCGTCAGGGCCGAAGGTCGGGTCGAACACCTCGGTGATGCTGACATCGCCAAGGCCCAGCTCGTCGATGGCGGCGCGATACTGGCCGATATCCACCGGCTCCGCGCTTTGCGTGCGGATCGTGGGGCCGCCCTTGAAATCGATGCCGAAATTCAGCCCCTGGATCGCGAACGAGCCGAGCGCCACCAGGATCATCACCCCGGAAATGCCCAGCCACAGCTTCCACCGGCTGAAGAAATCGATCGAGGTCTCCTGCGGCACGAGGCGCAGCGCGCGACCCTGGAGGACGGTTTTCGGGCGCTTGCGCTCGAACCACATGACCGCGATCAGCCGGGTGACGAAGATCGCGGTGAAGATCGAGGTGATGATGCCCAGCCCGAGCGTGACGGCAAAACCCCGCACCGGGCCCGAGCCCATGGCATAGAGGATCACGGCGGTGATGAAGGTGGTGATATTGGCGTCCACGATGGCGCTCATCGCCTTCTCGTAGCCCAGTTCGATGGCCCGCGCCGCGCCCTTGGCGGTCTTCATCTCTTCCTTGATGCGCTCGAACACCAGCACGTTGGCATCCACCGCCATGCCGATGGTCAGCACGATCCCGGCGATGCCCGGCAGGGTCAGCGTGGCCCCGATAAGGCTCAGCAGGCCGAAGATCAGCCCCACGTTCACGATCAGCGCGATATTGGCGAAGAGGCCGAAAATCCGATAGGACGCAAGCATGTAGACAAGCACCAGCACGAAGGCCGCGATACTCGCGATCTTGCCCGCCTCGATGCTGTCGGCACCCAGTTCCGGCCCGACGGTGCGCTCTTCGAGAAACTCGAGCCCCGCCGGCAGCGCACCCGCGCGCAGGAGCACGGCAAGCTGCGTGCTTTCCTCGACGGTGAAATTGCCGGTGATGATGCCCGATCCGCCGGGGATGTGGCTCTGGATCACCGGGGCGCTGATCACCTCGCCATCCAGCACGATGGCGAAGGGATTGCCGATGTTCTGCGCGGTGTAGTCGCCGAACTTGCGCGCGCCCGTCGGGTTGAACCGGAACGACACGGCAGGCCGCCCGTTCTGGTCGAAATCCGGCTGGGCATCCACCAGTTCCTCGCCGGTGACGACCGGTGCCCGTTCCAGGATGTAGAACGTCCCCGGCTCGTCGATCGAGGGCAGTATCTCGTTGCCCACACCGGGGTTTTCGCCCTCGTCGGCGGTGCGGCTCACCACCGGTTGAAAGGTCAGCTGCGCGGTGGTGCCGATCAGCGCCTTCAACTCGGCCGCCGAACCGATGCCCGGCACCTGGATCAGAACGCGGTCGGCCCCCTGGCGCATGATCGTGGGTTCGCGCGTGCCGGTCTCGTCGATGCGGCGGCGGATGATCTCGAGCGCCTGGCGCACGGTGCGCTCGTCGGTGGCGCGCTGTTCGGCCTCCGACAGCCGCACGATGACATCCGCGTCCTCGGTGGACACGGCGATGTCGGTGGCCCCCGCGCCGGTCAGGCTCGTGACGGGGCGGGCCAGCCCGCGCACCAGCGCCGCCGCCTCGCCCGACATCTCGGGCCGCTCGACCATGCGCACGCGAAGTTCCGCGTTTTCAGTGTCTTGCAGGCGGATCGCACCCAGCCTGTCGCGCTCTTCGCGCAGCAGGTCGCGGACCTCGGGCCACATCCCCTCGAGCCGCGCCTTGTAGACATCGCCCACCTGCACCTCGGCCAGCAGATGCGCGCCACCGCGCAGATCGAGCCCGAGATTGACCAGCCCCGACGGCATCCAGTCGGGCCAGAGCGCCAATTCCTCCTGCAATTCCGAGGGGTTGGCGCCCCGCTCTACGGCAGCGGCCGCGTCGTTATGGGTCTCGACCCGGTCGTAGAAGCCATTGGGCAGGGCAAGCAGCAGCCCGAGCGCGACAATGCCCAGGATCACGAGGCGCTTCCACAGGTCGATTTGCAGCATTACCTTGCCTTTTCAATGGCTTGAAGGGGCAGAAAGACGGGCTCAGCCCTCGGCCGGCTCGGTCTTGGACAGCACCTGAGCGATGGTCGAGCGCACCACCCGCACCTTGACGCCCTCGGCAAGCTCGACCTCGATCTCGCTCTCGTCCTTGACCTTGGCCACCTTGCCGATCAGGCCGCCTTGCGTCACCACCTGGTCGCCGCGCCGCAGCGCATCCACCATCGCCTTGTGTTCCTTGAGCTTTTTCTGCTGGGGTCGGATCAGCAGGAAATACATGATGACGAAAATCAGGATCAGCGGAACGAATTGCGCGAAGGCTTCCATGGGCGGGTTTCCTTGTTCTGAAGGCAGGGGCGACCCCCGCGAGTTGAGGCGGAACCTAAGGTTCGGACCACGCATTTGCAAGGCGCGAAAGCGGGGGCGGCACCGCGTCGGTATCGCGTCGGTATCGCGTCGGTGCGACGGCTGAGTGAACCAAGCCCGGCATCCGTCCCTTTCACCGCGCGCCGCGGGGTGAAACCCCGCCCTACACCTGCCCGCGAATCTGGTGCATAAGCGCGCGGGAGACGATTCACGCGAGGGACCATTCCATGCACGACATCCGCGCCA
>CAJXKX010000011.1 GCA_913055965.1 uncultured Roseovarius sp. | reverse complement strand
GCCACCGCGACCTGGTGCGCAACGCCACCGCGATCTTTGCCGCGCTCGACCTCGCCAACATCACCGCGATCACCGCCGATGGCAGCTTCGGCCTGCCCGAGCAGGCCCCGTTCGACCGCATCCTCGTGACCGCCGCCGCCGAGGACCCGCCGGGCCCGCTCTTGGCCCAGCTCAAGATCGGCGGTATCATGGTGCTGCCCGTCGGCCAGTCGGACGCGGTGCAGCAACTCATCCGCGTGACCCGGCACGAGACCGGGTACGAGTATGACGAACTGCGCCCGGTGCGGTTCGTGCCGCTGGTCGAGGGGCTGGGACGCGACGGCTGAAACGGGCCGCGCAGAGGCAGGCAGGGGACGAGGAACAAGAGGTATTTCAATGCGACATTTCCCACGGAAGGCGGCGATGGGGCTCGGCATGGTGGCCGGGCTCGCGGCGTGCAGCGGACCGCTCGACATCGACATGCGCGGCGGCTTCGGCAATGCGCCCAGCACGGCAGAGGCCGCGCGCACCGCCACCGCCGACCGCCCCGAGCCCGACGCGCGCGGCATCATCTCCTATCCCGGCTACCAGGTCGCCGTGGCGCAGCGCGGCGACACGCTGGCGCGGCTCGCCACGCGCATCGGCGCGAACGCGGAAGAGCTTGCGCGCTACAACGGCATCCAGACCGGCGACATCCTGCGCGAGGGCGAGATCGTCGCGCTGCCGCGCCGCGTGGCCGAGCCCGAAGGCGGGCCGATCCGCCCCGATGCAGATATCGCGGCGCTGGCCGGGCGCGCCATCGACCGCGCCGACGGGGCCGGCATCGAGACCAGCACGCTCGATCCCGCGCCGGCCGGTGCCCCCGGCCAGACCGGGGTGGAGCCCGTCCGCCACAAGGTCGAGCGCGGCGAGACCGCCTATTCCATCGCCCGGCTCTACGATGTGCCGGTGCGCAGCCTCGCGGACTGGAACGGGCTCGGCCCGGCCTTTACCGTGCGCGAGGGGCAGTACCTGCTGATCCCGGTGGCGGCCGCGCCCCGGCCCCGCGCCACCGGGACAAGCGCGGCGGAGACCACCGCGGCGGCGACGGACACCGCCGAGCCGCGCGAGACCGTCACCCCGCCCGGCACCGGCTCGCCCACGCCCGAGCCGCCGAGCGCCGCGCGCCCCCTGCCCGAAGAGCCCGCCGCCGAGCCCGAGCCGGTCGCCGCCCCCGATCTCGGGGAGACGCAGTCGCAGGCCACGGCCGGGCGTTTCGCCCGTCCGCTCGAAGGGGCGATCGTGCGCGACTATGCCAAGGGGCGCAATGACGGCATCGACATCTCCGGCGCGCCGGGTGCCGAGGTGCGCGCCGCGGGCGCGGGCACCGTGGCGGCGGTGATCGAGGATAGCGACGGCCGCCCCATCGCGGTGATCCGCCACGATGGCAACCTGCTGACGGTCTATTCCGGCCTTGCCGCGCTGACCGTCGAGAGGGGCGACCAGGTGGCGCGGCGCCAGGTCATCGGCACCCTGCCCGAGACCGGCAGCCCGGCTCTGCATTTCGAAGTACGCGACGGGATCGACAGCCTCGACCCCAACCCGTTCCTCGGCAACTGAGCGGGAGGGCGCGGTCCGCCTAGTTCGCGGGCGGAGGCGGTGCCGCGCAATGCGCGCCGCCCGCCGCCATCCCCGAGCCGAGCGCGATCATCGGCGGCGCGGTATAGGGGTTGAGCGGCGTCGATTGCGCCCGGTCCAGTGCCAGCAGCCCCAGCATGCCCAGCCCCAGCAGCATGACCACGTGCTTGCGCGTCATTTCCGTGCCTCCAGCCCCAGCGCGGGCCGCATTCGTATGCCCACCCAAGACCCGGCAAAGGCCGCCGCGAACCACACCCAGCCATGCACCGAACCGGTCGCGACGCCACTGAAGAACGCGCCGATATTGCAGCCGAAGGCCAGCCGCGAGCTATAGCCCAGCACCAGCCCCGCAACGATCACCGCGACCCAGGCGCGCGCGGGCAGCACGCCCACGGGCGAGGCAAATCCCGCCCGCCACCACGCCACCAGCGCCGCGCCTCCGATCAGCCCCAGGTCGGTCAGCGAGGTCACGTCGGTCAGGAGGCTCGCCTCGACCTGCGCGGCATTCGCCGGTGCCGCCCAGAAGGCCGAGCCCGAGAGATCGCCGCCCACGGCCACCACCGCCTTGGCCACCCAGAGCCCGAGCCCGTAGACCACGCCCCAGGGCTGTCCGGCCACGACGAGGTGCAGGATGGCCAGCACCGCCAGCACCAGCGCCGCCGCCCAGTAGCGGGCGGGCAGCCGGTAACTCCCCTTGCGGCCCAGCTTGAGCGCAAGCGCCGCGATCCCCGCAAGACCCGCGAGCGTGATCGCAAGCCCGCTGCCGCCGTCGAGCGTGGCGACAGGCAGGCTGCCGAGCGCCGTCCACCAGCTGAGGTGATAGGCCCCGGCAAAACTGCCGATGGCGAAGAACGGCAGCGCCACCGCGCCGATGGCGTTGCCGCTGCCCGCGTTCACCAGCGTGCCGGAGCCGCAGCCCAGCACCACCTGCATCGCCGCACCAAAGACGAAGGCCCCGCCCACCATGGCGAGGCCGACCGGCGCGTGCGCGCCCTTGAGTTCGGCCCCGTTGGCGGCCAGCAGCGGCAGCGCCGCGCAGGCCACGATGCCGATGGCCAGAAGCTGCGCCAGCAGCCCCGAGGCGTCCCGCTCGAGGATCATCCGCCGCCACGGCCCGGTAAAGCCGAAGCGGAATCCCTCGAGCGCCAGGCCGAATCCCAGCCCGATGGCGAGGATCGCGCCCGAACGCGGCCCGGCGGTGAGCGCCACCGCCACGACCAGCCCGGCGACGGCCAGCAGGACGCCCGCGCGCGACAGCGCGCCGGGAGCGGAGGTCGGGGCCGGATGCGCGGCGGCCTGTGTCATGCGGGCCTCAGTACTTGCCGGTGATCTTGTTGATCAGGTTCTGCAGCAGGCCCGGCACGTTGGCCATTTCCATCCCTGCATTCGACCAGCCGACCACCGATTCGGGATAGAGCCGCACGCCGTCGATCCCGGCGATCTCGCTCAGCGCGAACCAGTTGGTCGCCGCCCAGTGCCCGGTATTGCAGAACGACACCAGCCGGTCGCCCTGCCCGAACCCGTTCTCGGCGGCCAGTTGGCGCACGAGGTCGGGCTTGATGAGCGACGGCTCGTCCGCGCCGAACCAGCGGTCATGGGTGAAGTACCGCGATTGCGGGATGGTGCCGGGGCGCGCGGCGGCACCGTGCTTGGTCTCGCCCTTCCAGAACGCCTCGGGGCGCGCATCGACGAGCGTCGCCTCCTCGCGGCCCTCGACGATGGCCTGAACATCGGCGCGCGTGGCCAGCCATTCATCGGAGAAGGTGACGGTGATCCCGCTCGGCGCGATCTCGGGGCCGCTGCCGGTCTCGACCGGGGCCTTGGCCTCCTGCCAGGCGTTCATGCCGCCGTTGAGCACCGCCAGATCATCGAACCCGCTCGACTTGAGCGTCCAGTAAACCCTTGCGGCAGCGCCGAAATCGGTCTGGTTGCTGCCCTGGTGGACGATCACCACGGGCGTGCCTGTCTCGAGGCCGAGGCCGCGCAGAACCTCTGTCAGATGCGCCTCGGTCACAAGCTCGCCGGGGTTCTCTGACGGGCCGCGAAACAGCCCGTAGGGCGCATTGCGTGCGCCGGGGATGTGGCCCTCGCCATAGGCATTCGCCGCGCGGATATCGAGCACGACGGGAGCCTCGGCCCCCGCCAGCGCATCGCTCAGCGCCGAGGACGTGGTGAGCGGGCCGCCCGCAGCCTGCGCCGCCAGCGGGGCGAGCGCCAGCGCGAGGACAAGCGCCGCCTGTTTCAGTGTCGTGAGCATCGGACCTCTCCCATTCAGGCGATTGTTCATCTCTGGGGCAGACATACGCCCTGTGCATGACGCTCACAAGACGGTGAACGCGTCCTCACGTGCTCTTGAGGCGGGTCGCGTCAGGCCCCGAGAGGCAGCGCCCGCTCGATAACGCGGGCAAGGAAGGACGCGCCCACGGGGGCCACCGCATCGTTGAAATCGAAGGCCGGATGGTGCAGCGCAGGCCCTTCGCCCTGCCCGAGAAACAGGTAGGAGCCGGGCCGCTCGGCCAGCATGTAGGCGAAATCCTCGGCGCCCATCTCGCGCGTGCGGTCGGCGATCACGGCGTCGGCCCCGGCCACGTCGCGCGCCACCGCGACGGCGAAATCCGTGGCTTCGGCATCGTTCACGGTGGGCGGGTAGCCCGACTCGATCCTGACCTCCGCGCGCACGCCATGCGCCGCCGCCACGCCGGCCGCCACCTCGTGCAGGCGACGGTGCGCCATTTCGCGGACCGCCTCGGAAAAGGTGCGGATCGTGGCGTTGAGATAGGCGCGCTCGGGGATCACGTTGTCGGCGCTGCCCGCGTGGATCTGCGTGACCGAGATCACCAGGTCGTCGAGCGGGTCGCGGTCGCGGGTCACGATGGTCTGGATCGCCTGCACCATCGCCACGGCCGCCGGGATCGGGTCGCGCGCCTCGTGGGGCATGGCACCATGCCCGCCCTTCCCGAGCACGTTGACATGTAATGTATCCACGGCAGCCATGATCGGGCCCGGCGTGGTCTCGAACGTGCCTGCGGGCGCACCGGGAAGAGTGTGGAGCGCATAGATCTCGGCGACGTGGTGGCGGTCGAGCGCCCCTTCCTCGACCATCGGCTGCGCGCCGCCCGGCCCTTCCTCGGCGGGCTGGAAGTAAAGCACCGCGCGCCCGGCGAAGTTCCGTGTTTCCGCGAGATATTTCGCCGCGCCGAGCAGCATGGTCGTGTGCCCGTCATGGCCGCAGGCATGGGCGCGGCCCGGCACGGTGCTGGCATGATCGGCCCCGGTCAGGTCGTCCATCGCGAGCGCGTCCATGTCGGCGCGCAGGCCGATGGCGCGGCCCGGGGAACGGCCCTCGATCACCGCCACGACACCCGAGCGCGCGACGCCCGTCTCGATCCGGTCCACCCCGAAGTCGCGAAGCTTTTGCACAACGAATTCAGCGGTCTGGTGGCAATCGAGCCCAAGCTCGGGATGGGCATGCAGATGCCGCCGCCAGGCGGTCATCTCCTCGGCGAACCCGGCGATGCGATTGATCACGGCCATGTCTGGACTTCCTTCCTGTCACGCGTCACGCTGGCAGCAGACAGCAATTCCCGAGGCGCTGCAATGGCCGACGACACCCTGATTCACGACCCCGATGGCGGGATGGCGCGGCTCGTCGAAATCATGGCGCGGCTGCGCGACCCAAAGACGGGATGCCCCTGGGACATCGAGCAGGATTTCGCGAGCATCGCCCCCTATACCATTGAAGAGGCATACGAAGTTGCCGACGCCATCGAGCGTGAGGACTGGGACGATCTCAAGGGCGAATTGGGCGACCTGCTGTTGCAGGCGGTGTTTCATGCGCAGATTGCAGAGGACCGCGGGCTGTTCGACATCGCGGCTGTGGCGAATGCCATCTCGGACAAGATGGTCGCCCGCCATCCCCATGTTTTCGGAGAGGAAAATCGCGAGAAGAGCGCCGAGCAGCAAACCCGCGACTGGGAGGCGGTGAAGGCCGCCGAGCGCGCGGCATCGGGCGAGACCGGCACGCTGGACGGGGTGGCGCTGGGGCTGCCCGCGCTGCTGCGGGCGGTGAAATTGCAGAAGCGGGCCGCGCGTGTGGGGTTTGACTGGCCCGAATCTTCACATGTTCTCAAGAAGATTCGGGAGGAAGTTGAAGAATTGCATGAAGCGGCGGAAGGCGGCGATCCGGACCATGTCGAGGAGGAGTTCGGCGACCTGCTGTTCGTGATGGCGAACCTCGCGCGACATATGAAGCTGTGCCCTGAGACGGCGCTGCGCCGCGCCAACGCCAAGTTCACCCGGCGGTTTCGCTGGATCGAAGCGCGCCTCGCCGAGGACGGCCGCCGCCCCGAAGACAGCGACCTCGCCGAGATGGACGCGCTGTGGAATGCGGCCAAACGGGAGGCGAACCTGTAGGTTCACGCCACGAACCGCAAGGTTCGGGCGTGGCACCGTGACGGTGCCACGCGTCATCGGCTTGCGTATACGGTGATGAGGCGGGCAAGGAAGCGGCCCATTTCTGGATCGAGGATGTCGGAATGGCCGCCGACGAAGCCCGCCCTGACCAGAGTGGCCTTTCCCGCGGGCCACGAGGCCATCTCGGCGGTCGTCGGCACGTCGGTTGCAGGTTCCCGGTTGATCAGGTCGTGAAACACCCGCCTGCCAGCTACGTGCCAGCCCTGTTCGCTGCCCATGTATGGCGACCACACCGCGAGCGGGTTGGCCGCGTCGTCGGGCGAGGTTGTTACAACCACGCGCGTCTCCGGCATGTCGCGGAAGCCGTCGAACGGATGGCCTTCGTTGCCACGCGCACCGCCCGCGTCGCGACCGTATCGAAACACGCTGTGCGCGGGTTGCAGGAACACCGCGAGATCGGCAGGCGGCCCTTCCGGCCCGAGGCGCAGCAGGTCACGCGAGAAGAGTGCCCGCCCTGCGAGACGCGTCCCGAAGGAATGCCCCAGCACCACAACCGGCAATCCGGCGCGGTTGGCATGGGGGATGAGACGGTTGAGGATTACGTTGCCATGCAGAACGCCCGCCTCGTCGCTGTCGGTGGCCTTGTTGAGGACGCTGCCGACATGCCCCAGGCGCTGCACGAACGGCGACGAACTCGCGGGCCACCACGAGGAGGACCACGTCATGCCGATCACCAGCGGGCGAAAGCTGCCCTCGGGCATCGCCCGCGCCGTCTGGTCCATGATCCGGCGGTAGCGGCAGATCGAGACGCGTTGATCGTTGTTCCAACCCATGGCGGCAAAGACAATGTGGGTGTAGTCACCACCGCGCAGCCGCGCCGTCAGATCCGGCAGGAAGGTGTGAAACAAGCCGTCGATCCCGGCCTTGAAGGTGGTCTTGTCCGGCACACTGCCGCCGGGTTCGCACAATTGCATCGGGTTGTCGGAGGTGTGGTAGGGGTTCATCAGCCCGCAGGCCCTGCCGTGCGCATAGCGGGTGATGTGGGTTACGACCTGCAGCTTGGGATCGTCGAACATGCGCGTGAGCCACCGGTCGCGTTTCGCGGCGACACGGACGGGCACGTCCCGAGGTAACTCGGCATGGCTGCGCAGGATCGGCCTGTGATGCTGCGGCCCCGAGAGCCGGACATTCGAGGGCAGTTTCTCCAGCGATATGACGTAGCCGTTATCCAACTGGTCGCGGGCGCGGTGCTGGAATACGCCATGCGCCAGCCATCGAAACGCATCGATCCCGTCGGCGCGATCGAGTTGCATGGTGTCATCGGTACCCGTGCCGTCGGTCACATCCCAAGCGGCGGGCACCCGCGTGCCGTTCGCCCCGCAATACGCCTCGGACGTATTGGCGGACCCCGCCAAGCCGGGACTGGCAACCATAATCGCCAGGAAAGACAGAAGGGCGAGCATAAAACGACGGACACTCATCGCGCACTCCGCAAGACATGGTCTCTCAACCTTGTCGAGCAGAACGCACCCTGTCAAATCGCGAAGGCCTGACCACCAAGCCGACGCGGTCGGTGCGCCGCTCGCGCTCAGGTATTGAACAGGAAGTGCAGCACGTCGCCGTCGCGGACGATGTAGGACTTGCCTTCGGCGCGCATCTTGCCTGCTTCCTTGGCCGGGGTTTCGCCGCCGCAGGCGATGAAATCGTCGTAGGCGATGGTTTCGGCGCGGATGAAGCCCTTTTCGAAATCGCCGTGGATCACGCCCGCGGCCTTGGGTGCGGGGGTGTTCTCGGGGATGGTCCAGGCGCGGGCCTCCTTGGGGCCGACGGTGAAATAGGTCTGCAGGTGCAAGAGCGCGTAGCCCGCCTTGATGAGTCGGTCGAGCCCCGGCTCTTCGAGGCCCATCTCTTCGAGGAACATCCCGGCCTCGTCAGGCGAAAGCTGCGCGATCTCTTCCTCGATCTGCGCCGAGATCACCACCGATCCGGCGCCCTGCGCCTCGGCCATGGCGGCGACGGCGGCGGAATGGACGTTGCCCTGCGCCGCGCTGCCCTCGTCCACGTTGCAGACATAGAGCACCGGCTTGGCGGTCAGGAGTTGCAGCAGCCGCCAGGCGCGGGCGTCCTCGGCGTCGACGGCGACGGTGCGGGCGGGGCGCCCCTCTTCCAGCGCGGCCTGCGCGGCGGCGAGAAGCCGGTCGGCCTGCGCCGCCTCCTTGTCGCCGCCCTTGAGCTTGCGGACGAGCCCCGCGCGGCGTTTCTCGCATGAGTTCGGTCTCGATCACCTCGGCATCGGCCACGGGATCGACCCGGCCCTCGACATGGGTCACGTCGCCATCCTCGAAGCAGCGCAGCACGTGGGCGATGGCATCGACCTCGCGGATATTGGCGAGGAACTGGTTGCCGAGGCCCTCGCCGCGGCTTGCGCCCTTCACCAGCCCCGCGATGTCGACGAAGGTCATGCGGGTGGGGATTACCTGTTTCGATTTCGCGATTTCGGCGAGGCGGTCGAGCCGCGCGTCGGGCACCGCCACCTCGCCCACGTTGGGCTCGATGGTGCAGAACGGAAAATTCGCCGCCTGCGCGGCGGCGGTGCGCGTGAGCGCGTTGAAGAGCGTGGACTTGCCCACGTTGGGCAGCCCGACGATTCCCATCTTGAAGCCCATCTGCGGCCCCCCTCGATCAAAGGTCGGGGGCATCTACGGGGGCGGGCGGGGGCGCGTCAAGGCGGGCATTGATTTTCGCCGCCGATTGGGCCAAACCCGCGCGACCATGTCCAACAAGAGGCCGCCGCCCATGACCCGCATCGACGCCAGATTCGCAGAGCTTCGCGCCGCCGGGCGCAAGGCGTTCGTTTCCTACATCATGGCGGGCGATCCCGATGCCGAGACCTCGCTCGAGGTGATGAAGGGGCTGCCGGGCGCGGGGGTGGACATCATCGAGCTGGGCGTGCCCTTTACCGATCCGATGGCCGACGGGCCGACCATTCAGCTGGCCGGTCAGCGGGCGCTGGCGGGGGGGATGACGCTGGAGAAGACGCTGGCGATGGCGCGGGCCTTTCGCGAGGAGGACGATGTCACGCCCATCGTGCTGATGGGCTATTACAACCCGATCTACAATCGCGGCGTCGAGCGGTTCCTGGAGGATGCCAGGGCGGCGGGGATCGACGGGCTGATCGTGGTGGACCTGCCGCCCGAGGAGGATGACGAGCTGTGCATCCCGGCGGCGGAGGCGGGGCTCAACTTCATCCGGCTGGCCACCCCCACCACCGATGACAGGCGCCTGCCCAAGGTGCTGCAGAACACCAGCGGGTTCGTCTATTACGTGTCGATCACCGGCATCACCGGCGCGGCGGCGGCGGAGGCGGGCGACGTGGGCCCCGAGGTGGCGCGGATCAAGGCGCAGACCGACCTGCCCGTGATCGTGGGATTCGGCATCCGCACGCCCGAGACCGCCGAGACCATCGCCAGCGTCGCCGATGGCTGCGTCGTGGGCTCGGCCATCGTGGGCGAGATGGCGGCGGGCCGGTCGGTGGACGAGGTGCTCGGGTTCGTGCGCGGGCTCGCCGAGGGGGCGCACCGCGCCTGAGCCCCCGCGCCCGCCGTGCCGCGCCGCAACGTCCTGCTTGTCATCGGGGCGTGTTTCGCCTTTGCTGGTCGCGCGGAACGGGGGGAGATCATGCGCGGACTGTTGAAATGGGCGGGACGGATCGCGCTGGCGCTGGTGCTGGCGGCGGCCGCAGTGGGGCTGTGGAAGCGCGAGGAGATCGCGCGGCTGATGGCCGTCAACTCGCTGTTCTCCGAAGACCGGATCGTGGCGAATTTCTCGGGCATGGACCGCGCCTTTCTGACCGTGCCGGTGCCGCGCGGCGACGGGCCGGTTTCGGAGCTTGCGCAGGGGCCGGAAATGGAGTTGCCGCCGGCGGCGGCGGCGTGGATCGAGGCGCGCGCGGTCACCTCGCTGCTGGTGCTGCACCGGGGCCGCATCGTGCACGAGAGCTATCATCGGGGCACGCAGGCGCAGGATCGCCGGATCAGCTGGTCGGTGGCCAAAAGCTTTGTCGGGCTGCTGGTGGGGATATCGCTCGAGCGCGGCGAGTTCGGCTCGCTGGACGATCCCGTGACGCGCCATGCCCCGGCGCTGACGGGCAGCGCCTATGACGGGGTGACGCTGCGCCAGTTGCTGCAGATGACGGCAGGGCTGGAATTCGACGAGGATTATCTCGACTATCATTCCGACATCAACCGCATGGGTCGGGTGCTGGCGCTGGGGCGCTCGATGGACGGCTTTGCCGCCGGGCTGACGGCGCGTGCCGCCCCGCCGGGCGAGCGTTGGAAATACGTCTCGATCGACACGCATGCGCTGGCGATGGCGCTGCGCGGGGCGACGGGGCTGCCCCTGCCCGAGTTGCTGTCGCGGCGGATCATCGCGCCGCTGGGCCTGGAGGCACAGCCCTATTACCTGAGCGATGGCGAGGGCGTGGCCTTCGCGCTGGGCGGGCTGAACCTGACCACGCGCGATTATGCACGCTTTGGCCGGATGGTGGCGGAGATGGGCCGCCATGACGGGCGGCAGATCGTGCCCGAGGCCTGGATCGCCGCCTCGACCGTGCCAAGCGCGCCGACACCGGAGGGCGGGCTGCGATACGGGCTGCATTGGTGGATGCCCGCCGATGCGCGCGAGGGCGAATTCTATGCCCATGGCATCTATGGGCAATATATCTACGTAGACCGCGCCCGCGACGCGGTGATCGTGGTCACCTCCGCCGACCGGGGCTTTCGCGAACCGGGGGTGCGCACGGGCAATATCGAGGTGCTGCGCAGCATCGCCGCCGCGCTCTGAACGGCGCTTGTCACCGCGCGCGCGGGCGCTATGCTCTGAGCGCGAGCCGGAAGGTGCCGCGTGCGCCGCCAAGCCAGCCTTTCACGCAAGCCGAGAAGGAAGGGCAAGACATGACATTCATCGCGATGAACCGGTTCCGGGTGAAGCCGGGCTTCGAGGACGGGTTCGAACGGATGTGGGCCGAGCGCGAGAGCCATCTCTCGACCGTGCCGGGCTTTCGCGAGTTCCGCCTGCTCAAGGGGCCGGAAGGCGCGGATCACCGGCTCTATTCCAGCCATGTCATCTGGCAGAGCCGCGCCGATTTCGAGGCCTGGACCAAGTCCGAGGCGTTTCGCGCCGCGCACAAGGATGCGGGCAACCGCACCACGCAGGACGCGCTGATGGGCCCGCCGGAATTCGAGGGCTTCGAGACGGTGCTCGAGGAAAGCTGAACGCGGAAAGGGGGCGGGATGGCCGTGCGGATGGACGAACCCGAGAACGTGCTGGGCGGGCCGCTGGCCGAATGCTCGGCAGACCCGGTCACGGGGTTTTTCCGCGACGGGCATTGCAACACCTGCGCCGAGGATCGCGGCAGTCATACCGTCTGCGCGCTGATGACCGCCGAGTTCCTCGCCTTTTCCAAGTATGTCGGCAACGACCTGAGCACGCCGCGCCCCGAATTCGGGTTTGCGGGGCTGAAACCCGGGGATCAGTGGTGCCTGTGCGCCGGGCGGTTCCTGCAGGCCCATGAGGAGGGCTGTGCGCCGCAGGTGCGGCTGGCGGCCACCCATGCGCGCGCGCTCGACATCGTGCCGCTGGAGGTGTTGCAGCAGCACGCCGCCACCTGACGCCCTCGCGCGCCACCACCCGCGCGAAAGCGAAAGCCCCGGCTGCATGGCCGGGGCTTTGACGTCTTGGGGCGGGGTCCGGGCGGCAGGGCTCAGCCGCCGCTCTCGATGTCGAAGCCGAGATGGCGCGCGACGGTGTAGATATCCTTGTCGCCGCGCCCGCACATGTTCATGACCAGCAGGTGGTCGCGCGGCAGGCCGGGGGCGATCTTGGCCACATGGGCAAGCGCGTGCGAGGGCTCGAGCGCAGGGATGATGCCCTCGGTCTCGCAACACAGCTGGAACGCCTCCAGCGCCTCCTCGTCGGTGATCGAGACATATTGCGCGCGGCCCGTCTCGTGCAGCCAGCTATGCTCGGGTCCGATGCCGGGATAGTCGAGCCCCGCCGAGATCGAATGCCCTTCGAGGATCTGCCCGTCATCGTCCTGCAACAGATAGGTCCGGTTGCCGTGCAGCACACCGGGGCGACCGCCGGTCAGCGAGGCGCAATGCTCCATCCGGTCGTCGACACCGTGACCCCCGGCCTCGACCCCGATGATGCCGACCTCCTTGTCGTCGAGGAACGGGTAGAAGAGGCCCATGGCATTGGACCCGCCGCCGATGGCGGCCACGAGCGTATCGGGCAGACGGCCCTCGGCCTCGTGCATCTGCTCGCGCGTCTCACGCCCGATGATCGACTGGAAATCGCGCACCATCGCCGGATAGGGATGCGGCCCCGCCACCGTGCCGATGCAGTAGAACGTGTCGCGCACGTTCGTCACCCAGTCGCGCAGCGCGTCGTTCATCGCGTCCTTCAGCGTGCCGCGCCCCGACGTCACCGGCACCACCTCGGCCCCCAGAAGCCGCATGCGGAACACGTTGGGCGCCTGCCGCTCGACATCATGCGCGCCCATGTAGACCACGCATTTCAGTCCGAACTTGGCGCAGACCGTGGCGGTGGCCACGCCGTGCTGCCCCGCGCCCGTCTCGGCGATGATGCGGTGCTTGCCCATGCGGCGGGCGAGGATGATCTGGCCCAGCACGTTGTTGATCTTGTGCGCGCCCGTGTGGTTCAGTTCGTCGCGCTTGAGGTAGATCTTCGCGCCGCCCAGCCGCTCGGTCAGCCGCTCGGCATGGTAGAGCGGCGAGGGGCGGCCCACGTAATGGGTCCACAGGTGATGCATCTCGGCCCAGAAATCGGGATCGGTCTTGGCGTGCTCGTAGCGCTCTTCGAGTTCGAGGATGAGCGGCATCAGCGTCTCGGAGACGAAGCGCCCGCCGAAATCGCCGAACCGGCCCTTTTCGTCGGGGCCGGTCATGAAGGAGTTGAATAGGTCGTTCATCGGGTCATTCCCTGCATTTTTCATCGCGCTCCGGCATCCCGGGCTATGCGCGCCATTCACAGCGCGCGCGCCGGGAGACACAGACACAACGCCTAGGCGTGCGCGTCGATATACCAGTCGTCACAGTGGGATATATGCGAAAACACCCGGTTGTAACCATGCCCCGTGAGCAGGCCGTGGATTTTTTCGCGCATCGGGGTGAAATTATGCTCGCAGGTGATGACGCGGAAGCGGTATTTCCCGAAATCGACCGCGCTCAGGATTTCCAATTCGCTGCCCTCGGTATCCACCGACAGATAATCGACCTGCCGGGGCGCACCGTGTTTCTCCAGCATGTCCATCAGCGAGATGGTTTGCACGGTATAGACCTCGCCGGGCCGCGTGTCGCGGCGGCGACCGTCGGAGCGGTCGAAGGCCGTCAGGGTGGACAGCGTCCCCTCCTCCAGCATTCGGAATTCGAGCCTTTCGCCGGTATTGCGCCAGACGCAATCGAATTCCAGCGCGCAATCGCGGTTGGCGCGAAGGGCGGCGTGCCAGGCGCGGCCCGGCTCGGCGAGGATGCCGGACCAGCCGAAGCTCTTTTCCAGCAGGTGCGAATTGCTCAGGTCCACCCCGTCCGTCGCGCCGAACTCGACGAAATAGCCGCCCCGTTTCATGCCGCAGGCAAGCCACGCAAAGACATCCTGCCCGAACTGCGCGCGGCTCACCCCCTCGCCGCAGGTCTGGAGGACAAAGCCAAGCAGGGCGCGCGCGTCGCGTTCGCATCCGCGCAGGCGGTCCGCCTTGTCGGCGGTCATGATGCTGAAACCGGGAAATGCGATCATAGGAAAATGACGACGTGAAAGGTTGCAACTGGAGTTGCCGCCCCAAGGGAAACGGCCCCCGCCGCCGAAAAAGACGCCGGGTTGCACGAGTATTGCGCGCCCTGCCCCACAAGGCAAGGCGCGCGTGCGCGTCCGTATCAGTATTCCACAACCGCGCGGATCGATTCGCCCCGGTGCATGAGGTCGAACCCGTGGTTGATCTCGTCCAATGTCAGCTTGTGCGTGATCATCGGGTCGATCTCGATCATGCCCGACATGTACATGTCGACGATTTTCGGCACATCCGTGCGGCCGCGCGCGCCGCCGAAGGCGGTGCCGCGCCAGACCCGGCCGGTGACAAGCTGGAAGGGGCGCGTCGCAATCTCGGCGCCTGCGGGGGCCACGCCGATGATCACGCTCTCGCCCCAGCCCTTGTGCGCGGCCTCGAGCGCGGTGCGCATGACCTGCACATTGCCCGTGGCGTCGAAGGTGTAATCCGCGCCG
>CAJXKX010000010.1 GCA_913055965.1 uncultured Roseovarius sp. | reverse complement strand
CTATGCGCTGCATCTGGCCGAATGGGCGAAGGACCGCGATATCGACATCCGCAGCGACGTGCCCGCCTACAACATCTACCGCGCCGGGCGGCTGGAGCGCGCCACCGCCGATATCTCCGACCTCTGGACCGACGACATGGTCGTCTTCGCGCTCGGCTGCTCGTTCACCTTCGAACACGCGCTGATGCAGGCGGGCTTGCCGCTCTGGCATGTCGAGAACGACACCACCGTGCCGATGTTCCGCACATCGGTTCCCTGCGTGCCCGCCGGCCCCTTCTCGGCGCGGATGGTCGTCAGCATGCGCGCCCTGCCCGAGGACCGCGTGGACGAGGCCGTCACGCTCTCGCGCCGCTACCCGCTGGCGCATGGCGCACCCGTGCATGCGGGCGACCCCGCCGCAATCGGCATCGCCGACATCGCGCGCCCCGACTGGGGCGATCCCGCGCCGGTGCCGGGCGGTCACGTGCCGGTATTCTGGGCCTGCGGGGTGACGCCGCAAGTGGCGATCGAGGCCGCAGCCCCCCCGCTCTGTATCACCCACAAGCCCGGCCACATGCTGATCACCGACATCCCCGAAGAGGCCGAAGTGCCCGTTCTGGCCCCGCAGGCCGCGTAACCCCGAGCAACCGACGGAATACCGACGCAATACCGACACCAAACCGACAAGGAGAAAGACCCATGAAATTCACCGCGATTCTCGCCGCCTCCACCATCCTCGCCGCCCCGCTCGCGGCGCAGGAACTGTCCGTCGTGGGCAGCTGGTCGAGCCTGCCGCTGCACAAGCAATACGAGGCCCCGTTCTGGTCCGAGACGCTGCCCGCCGCCTCGGATGGCGAGATCAGCGTCAGCCTCACCACCCACAACCAGATGAATCTCGGCGTGGGCGACGTGTTCCGCCTGCTGGGGCAGGGGGTCTATGACGTGGGCATGACCGTGGCCGACTATGCCGTCGCCGACGCACCCGAACTCGAAGGGCTCGACGTGCCGCTGCTGGCGCTCACCGCCGACGAGGCCCGCGCGATGGTCGATGCCGCCCGCCCGATGGTCGAGGACATCTTCAACGCCCGTTTCAATTCGCATGTCCTCGCCATCGCGCCCTACCCGCCGCAGGTGGTGTTCTGCAACGCGCCCGTCACGCAACTGTCTGATCTCGAAGGGCTCAAGGTCCGCGCCTCGGGCCGCATGACCGCGCAATTCCTCGAGGCGCTGGGGGCCGAGGGCATCAACGTGAGCTTCGGCGAGGTGCCCGGCGCGCTGCAGAACGGCGTGGTGGATTGCGCCGTGACCGGGGCCGGTTCGGGCTATTCGGCGGGCTGGTGGGAGGTCTCCACCCACCTTCTGCCCATCCCCCTCGGCGGCTGGGACAGCGTGGTGACGGCGATCAATCTCGACCGCTGGAACAGCCTCGATGCCGAGACGCAGGCTCTGATCGAATCGCAGATCGAGACCGAGTTCGAAGATCCCGCCTGGGCCACCGCGCAGGATGCGCTGGTGAACGATATCGCCTGCCTCACCGGCAATGGCGAATGCCCCTCGGGCGAGGCGCGCGACATGACGCTGGTCGAGGTCTCGGACGCCGATTTCGAGCGCGCCCGCGAGGTGCTGGTCAACACCGTGCTGCCCGACTGGGCCGAGCGCGCCGGCGACGAGTGGGCGCAGCGTTGGAACGCCTCCGTGGGCGAAACCGTGGGCGTCACCATCGGCGGGGCCGACTGAGCATGGCGCGCGCAGCAGACCGGGCAGAGGCCCTTCTCGGCGCGCTGCGCGCGCTCAACCGTTGGGTCGCGGTGCTGGTGGGCGCGGGCCTTCTGGCCTGCGCCGCGCTGGTGCTGTCGGATATCGCGCTGCGGCGCGTCCACGCCTCCTTCGGCGGCACCGACGAGATCAGCGGCTATGTCATGGCCATCGCCACCGCCTGGGGGATGGGCTACGCGCTGATGGAGCTTGGCCATGTCCGCATCGACATCCTGCGCTCGCGCGGCGGCGCGGGACTGCGCGCCGCCTTCGACCTTTTCGCGGCGCTCGTGCTGGCGGGCACCGTCAGCCTCGTGGCGATCCGCGCCTGGCCCGTGGTCGAACGCTCGCTCGCCAATGCCTCGCGCGCCAACACGCCGCTCGAGACGCCGCTCGCGCTGGTGCAACTGCCGTGGTTCGCGGGCTGGGTCTGGTTCGCGCTGATGGCCTGGCTCACCTTCCTCGCCGCCCTCGTGCTGGTGGTGCAGGGCCGCTTCGACACCGCCGACCGCGCCATTGGCGTCGTGGGCGAAGGGGAGACCCCGCAATGATCGCCTACGCCACCTTCGGTCTTCTGGGCCTGCTGAGCCTCTCGATCCCCGTGGGCATCGTGCTGTTCCTGCTGGGTTTCGGGCTCGACATCTTCTTCACCCCCTTCCCGCTGATGCGGGGGCTGGGCAACCTCGTGTGGTCCACCTCCAACAACCCCACCCTCATCGCCATCCCCTTCTTCGTCCTGCTGGGCGAAATCCTGGTGCGCTCCGGCATCGCCACGCGCACCTACGCGGCGCTTGACCGCTGGGTCAGCTGGCTGCCCGGCGGCCTCGTCCACGCCAACGTGGCCACCGCGACGATGTTCTCGGCCACCTCCGGCAGTTCGGTCGCCACCGCCGCCACCGTCGCCACCGTTGCCATGCCGCAGGCGGAAAAGCTGGGCTACGACCCGCGCCTCTTCTCGGGCGCGATCGCGGCGGGGGGCACGCTGGGCATCATGATCCCGCCCTCGATCAACCTCATCGTCTACGGCTTCCTCACCCAAAGCTCGATCCCCAAGCTGTTTCTCGCGGGGCTGGTGCCGGGCATCGGCCTCGCCCTCGCCTTCATGGTCGTGACCGTGCTCATCTGCCTCGTGCGCCCCTCGCTGGGCGGCACGCGGCGCATCTTTCCTCTGGCGCAGATGCTGCGCGCGCTGGTGCAACTGATCCCCATCATCCTGCTCTTCGCGGCGATCATCGGCTCGATCTACAAGGGCTGGGCCACCCCCACCGAGGCCGCCTCCGTAGGCGTCGCGGGCGCGCTCGTCATCGCCGCGCTCTTCGGCACCATCAACCGCGAGGTGCTGGGCCAGAGCCTGCTGGGCACCGTCAAGATCACCGCCATGATCATGCTTGTGGTGATCGGCGCATCCTTCCTCAACTTCACCCTCGCCGCCGCCGGTCTGGGCAACGAGTTGCAGGACATGCTGGGCAATCTCGGCCTCTCGCCGCTGGGCACGATCCTCGTGATCGTCGGCATCTACATCGTGCTGGGCTTCTTCATCGAGACGCTGTCGCTGATGGTCGTCACCATCCCCATCGTCGTGCCGCTGGTGGTGGCGCAGGGATTCGACCCGATCTGGTTCGGCATCCTGATGATCGTGCTGATCGAGATGGCGCTCATCACGCCGCCCGTCGGGCTCAATCTCTACGTGGTGCAGGGCGCGCGGCAGGGCGGGCGCATGTCCGAGGTGATGGTGGGGGCGGCCCCCTACGCGCTCACCATGCTGGCCATGGCGGGGCTGCTCATCGCCTTTCCGCAGATCGCCCTGTTTCTGCCGAACGCGGTGCAGTAGACCGGACCCCGGCAGGACAAGGACGCAACCGACGTGACCGACACGGACCGATCCGAAGACAACGCTTTCCCGCGCATCGGGCGGGTGGGCACGGGCGGGCTGCTCGTCTCCTTCGGCGACCGCCTGTCCGAGGCGGGCAACCGCGCCGCCCTCGCCTTTCGCGCGGCGGTCGAGCGCGAAACCCCCGAGGGCGTCGAGGAAACCTCGACCTCGCTCGTCTCCACCTTCCTGCGCATCGACACGCTGCGCTCCGACCCCGCCGCGCTGGCGCGCGAGATGCAGGCGCTGCTCGACAGCCGCGACTGGTACGCCGCAGACCTGCCGCAGGGCCGCCGCCTGTGGCGCATCCCCACGATCTACGGGACCGACCTCGCCCCCCAACTCGGGGAGGCGGCGGGCGAGGCGGGCCTCTCGCCCGAGGCCGCCGCCGACGAGATCGCGCGCACCCGCGTGCGCGTGCAGACCATCGGCTTCGCGCCCGGTCAGCCCTACCTTGGCGAATTGCCCGATCACTGGAACATCCCGCGCCAGCAGGCCCTCACAGACCGCGTGCCGTTGGGCGCGCTGGTGCTGGCGATCCGGCAGCTTGTGCTTTTCTCCGTCTCCACCCCCACCGGCTGGCGGCATGTCGGGCAGACCGCGTTCCGCCTCTTCCGCCCCGAGGCCGAGGAACCGTTCGTGCTGCGCCCCGGCGACGAGGTGATCTTCGACGCGGTCGGGCGCGACGCATACGACCGCCTGCGCGACGCGGGCCCCGATGGTGGTGCCACCTGCGAGGCGATCCGATGAGCCGCGACCTGATCGTGCATCAGGCCGGGCCGGGCGTCACCGTGCAGGATCCCGGGCGGCCGGGATACCTCGCCTACGGGCTCTCGCGCGGCGGCGCGGCGGACCGTCTGGCGCTCTACGAAGGCGCGGCGCTGCTGGGGCAATCCCCCGATCTGGCCGCGCTGGAAATGGCCGGGACGGGCGGCACCTTCGAGGCGACATGCGACATGCGCATCGCCCTCACCGGCGCGCCCATGCGCGCACAAATCGACGGCGCACCGCTCGCGTGGAACGCCTCGCACCCCTTGCCCGCAGGCGCGCGGCTTAGCATTGGCCCGGCCACCGCCGGGGTTTACGGCTACCTGCATGTGGGCGGCGGCATCGCCACGCCGCAAATCCTCGGCGCGCGCTCCGCCCACCTCGCCGCCGGGATCGGCCGCGCGCTCAGCGCGGGCGACAGCCTGCCCGTGGGCGAGGACCGGGGCCATGAGACGGGCCGCCTGCTCGACCCCGAGGATCGCTTCTCGGGCGGCGAGGTGCGCGTCGTCGCGGGCTATCAGACACCCATGTTCCCCGACGAGGAACTCGCCCGGTTCGAAGAGACCCGCTTTACCCGCGACGCGCGCGGCAACCGCATGGGCGTGCGCCTCGCCCCCGACGGCGACGGCTTTGCCGCCCGCGCGGGCCTCACCGTCCTGTCCGAGGCGATCGTGCCCGGCGACATCCAGGTGACGGGCGACGGCGCGCCCTTCGTGCTCATGGCCGAATGCCAGACGACCGGCGGCTATCCCCGCATCGGCGCGGTGCTGCCCTGCGACCTGCCCCGCGTGGCGCAGGCCGCGCCCGGCACGCATCTGCGCCTGCGCTTCGTACCGCTTGACGAGGCGCTTGCCGCCGAACGCCGCGCCGCCGAGGCCCGCGACGGGCTGCGCCGCCGTCTCACCCACCTCACGCGCGACCCCCGCGACATCCGCGATCTTCTGTCCTATCAACTCATCAGCGGCGTCATCGCCGGCAACGAGGAGGATTGAGCCATGCAAGCAACCGTCGATCTCAACGCCGACATGGGCGAAAGCTTCGGGCCATGGAAGATGGGCGACGATGCCGCCCTGCTCGACGTGGTCAGTTCCGCCAACATCGCCTGCGGCTTTCACGCGGGCGATGCCGATGTGATGGCCGCCACCATGGCCCGCGCCGTGGCCAATGACGTGGGGCTTGGCGCGCATCCCGGCTTCCGCGACCTCCAGGGCTTTGGCCGCCGCCGCATGGACGTGCCCCACGCCACGCTCGCCAACCAGGTCCGCTACCAGGTCGGCGCGGCACAGGCGATGGCCCGCGCGGCGGGCGGCGCCGTGCGCCACCTCAAGCTGCACGGCGCGTTGGCCAACATGGCCTCCGAGGACGAGACCCTCGCCCGCGCCTGCTACGAGGCCGCGCTCTCGGTCGATCCCGACATCATCGTGATGGTGCTCGC
Organism: uncultured Roseovarius sp.; assembly: GCA_913055965.1. Classification (GTDB taxonomy): domain Bacteria; phylum Pseudomonadota; class Alphaproteobacteria; order Rhodobacterales; family Rhodobacteraceae; genus Roseovarius. Next base: position 8,588 of record CAJXKX010000010.1, on the reverse strand, counting down.
AGGCACCGCGCAGGAGGCGGCGGCGCGCAGCTTGGGCGCGCGCATCGCCTGCGAGATTTTCGCCGACCGTGCCTACAACGCCGATTGCACCCTCGTGGACCGGCGGCAGCCCGGCGCGGTGATCCACGACGCGGGCCACGCCGCCGCGCGCATCCTCGACATGCTGCGCGCGGGCGCGATCATCGCCGAGGACGGCACCCATATCCCCACCCGCATCGACACGATCTGCCTGCACGGCGACACGCCCGAGGCGGTGGGCATCGCGCGCGCGCTGCGCGACGGGCTGGAAGCGGCGGGAATTGGTATCGCAAGGTTTGACGGGGCGCGCGGCTGACGCCGCGAAGCGACAGGTTCACGGCTTGGGGCGGTCGTCCCAGTCGTCCGACAGGATCCGCCGCGCGTCGCCCTCGGGGTCGTCATACTGGTTCGAGCGCACCGTGTAGACGAAGAACACGAGCCCCAGCCCGCCGAGAATCAGCGAGATCGGAATGAGATAGGCCAGCACGTTCATGTCTCACCTCAGTCGCAGCGCGTTCAGCGATACGGTAATCGAACTCGCCGACATGGCCAAGGCCGCGATCAGCGGCGAGCACAATCCCGCCACCGCCAGCGGCACGGCGACGATATTGTAAACCGTTGCAATCCTGAAGTTTTCGCGGATGCGCCGCGTGGCCGAGCGCGCCGTCGCGCAGGCCGCGCCGATGGGCGACAGGTCATTGCCCAGAAGCACGATATCCGACGCCACCCTTGCGGCGTCGAGCGCCGAGGCGGGCGAGATCGACACATGCGCGGCAGCGAGCGCCGCCGTGTCGTTGAGCCCGTCGCCCACCATCAGCACATGCGCGCCCGCCTCGCGCAGCGCCTCGACCCGCGCCGCCTTGTCGGCGGGCAGCGCCTCGGCGGTCCACTCCGCGATCCCCAACCGCCCCGCCAACGCCGCCACCGCCGGGCCGGTATCCCCCGACATCAGGATCACCCGCTTGCCATCCGCCAGAAGCGCCCGCACGGCCTCTTCCGCGCCGGGCCGGAGCGCGTCGGTAAACGGAAATGCGACCGGCAAACCCTTGCCGGCATTCAGGAAACTCGCCGTCTGCGCGCGCGGCTCGGCCCCGGTCCAGCTTGCCCGCCCCAGCCTTACCTCGCGGCCCTCAAAGACGCCCTTGGTGCCGTATCCCGGCACCTCGGTCACGTCCCGCACCTCTGCTGCTGCCACCCCCGCCTCCCGCGCCGCCTCGGCGATGGCCCGCGCCAGCGGATGCGACGAGCCCTCGGCGAGCGCCCGTGCCACCGCCATCGCCTCGCGCGGCAGCGCCTCGGGCGTATCGAGCCGGGGCGTGCCCGCCGTCCGCGTGCCGGTCTTGTCGAACACCACCGTATCGACCTGTGCCAGCCGCTCCAGCGCGGTCTCGTGCTTGATCAGCATCCCCCGCCGGAAAAGCCGCCCCGACGCCGCCGTCGTCACCGCAGGCACGGCAAGGCCCAGCGCACAAGGGCAGGTGATGATCAGAACCGCCGCAGCGATGTTGAGCGCAGTCCGCAGATCCCAGGTGTAGAGATACCAGCCCAGGAAACTCAGCGCCGACAGGATATGCACCCCCGGCGCATAGAGCTTGGCCGCGCGGTCGGCGAGCGAGGTATAGCGCGAGCGCCCCGACTCCGCGATCGCCACCAGATCGGCCATGCGGTGCAGCGAGGTCTCGGCCCCCACCGCCGTGGCACGGATGGTCAGCGGGCCGGTGAGGTTTACCTCGCCCGCGCTCACCGCCTGCCCCTCGCCCGCAAAGACCGGCCGCGTCTCGCCCGTCAGCAGCGAGCGGTCGATCTCGGACGTGCCATGCGCGATCTCGCCATCCACCGGCATCCGCCCGCCGGGGCGGACCAGCACCAGGTCGCCCACGGCCAGTTCCGAAACGCTCACCACCTCCTCCACGCCGCCCTTCAGCCGGGTGGCGCGCGGCACCTCGAGGGCGGTCAGTTCCTCGGCGGCGGATCGCGCGATGGCCCGCGTGCGGTGATCGAGATAGCGCCCGGCGAGCAGGAAGAAGGTGAGCGCAATGGCCGCGTCGAAATAGGCATGTTCGCCCGAGAGCGCGGTCTCCCACAGCGAGGTGACGACCGCCAGCACGATGGCCAGCGTGATCGGCACATCCATGTTGAGCCGCCCCTGACGCAGCGCGGCCCAGGCGTTGCGATAGAAGGGAACGCCGGAAAAGGCGATGGCGGGCAGGCTGATCGCGGCGGAGATCCAGTGAAACAGGTCGCGCGTCGCCGCCTCGGCCCCCGACCAGACCGAGACCGACAGGAGCATGACATTCATCGCCGCAAAGCCCGCCACCGCCAGCCGCATCAGCAGGTCACGACCCGCCTTGTCGGTCGCGGTGGCGCTGAGCGTGCCCGCGTCAAGCTCGTGCGCCTCGTAGCCCAACCCCTCGACGAGGGCGCGCATGTCCTCGGCCGTCACGCCCGGCGCGGCGTCGATGCTGGCGCGCTTGAGCGTGAGATTGACCCGCGCCGAGCGCACCTGCGGATGCGCGTCGAGCGCGGTCTCGATCTTCGAGATGCAGGCCGCGCAATGGATCGTCGGCAGCGACAGGGCGATCTGCGCATCGGGCAGGTCGCGCGCCGCAAGCGCCTCCGCCGCCGGAGCGGCGGAACAGGCCGGGCAGGCCGAGGGGGTGGCGCGTGCGACGGTGTTCATTGGCCTAGTCCTTGTGCAGCACGACCCGCTGCTGGAACAGCGTGCCATCGCTGTGCCAGGCCTTCATGCGGATGTTCCAGTTGCCATCCCCCAGCGCCACCGGCGCGACATAGGCATCGCCGTCAAAGCGGAAGTCGGGCGTCTGGTCCTCCTGCACATGGGTGGCGCGACCCACCGTCGCCTCGAGCCGCGCCGCCTGCACGGGGCGGCCATCCGCGCCGGTGATCGCGAGCGTCAGAAGGCCATCGGCATGATCGGCGCTCACGGTCCAGCCCAGCGCCTCCTGTTCGGCCCTTCGGTCGTCGAAATGCTGGCTGGCGACGTAGGAATTCCTGACCTCCAGCCCCGGAAAGGTGCGCACCGCCGAAAAGGCCAGCAGCAGGTTGACGCTGATGATCACGCCGAACGCCGCCACGAAGATGAGCAGCACATGCCGCCCGGTGAGTTTCCTTTCGGCCATCATTGCCCCCGTCCGTTGAATACCGTGTCCTTGTAGTCGCGCGTGCCGCTGGCGGTATCCTCGACCCAGATGCGGATCTCGGTGCGGTCCGCCTGCGCCGGGTCCGAGCCCTGCGGCGCGGTGACGTAGACGCGCTGAAGCTTCATCTCGTCTGGTGCCACCTCGACCGAGGTATAGGGCGTGCCCTCCAGCGTGACGAACAGCGACGGATCGCCCTTGACACTGAAATTGAAGCGCGTCGGCTCGTTCTTCATGTTGCGCAGCCGCACCTCGTAGATGTTGCGGATCTCGCCGTCCGACAGCGTGACATAGGTCGGGTTGCGCACCGGCGCCACCGTCAGGTCGATATCCGAGCGGATGAACAGCGCCACGACCAGCCCCACGCCCACCAGCGACCACAGCGCGGTGTAGAGGATGGTCCGCGGGCGGAAGACGTGGTGCCAGATCGGCTTGGGCGGCTTGCCCTCGCGCTCGCGCACCTCGTCGGTCAGCGCCATGTAGTCGATCAGCCCGCGCGGCTTGCCGATCTTTGCCATCACGTCGTCGCAGGCGTCGATGCACAGCGCGCAGGTGATGCATTCAAGCTGCTGGCCCTCGCGGATGTCGATACCCACGGGGCAGACATTGACGCAGGCCATGCAGTCGATGCAGTCGCCCATCGGCTCCCCCGCCTTGACCTCTTCGGAATGCTTGCGCGGCTCGCCGCGCCAGGCGCGGTAGCCGACGGTCAGCGTGTCCTCGTCCATCATCGCCGCCTGAATGCGCGGCCAGGGGCAGGCGTAGATGCAGATCTGTTCGCGCGCGAAGCCGCCGAAGAAGAACGTGGTGCCGGTGAGGATGGCGATGGTCGTGTAGGCGATGGGATGCGCGTCGAGCGTGAACAGATCGACCAGCAGCGTCGGCGCGTCGGTGAAGTAGAACACCCACGCCCCCCCCGTCGCCACGGCGATGAGCAGCCATGTCAGCCACTTGGTCAGCCGGAGCCGCGCCTTGCGGATATCCCATTTCTGCCGGTGCAGGCGCAACCGCGCGTTGCGGTCGCCCTCGATCCAGCGCTCCACGAGGATGAAGAGATCGGTCCACACGGTCTGCGGGCAGGCATAGCCGCACCAGACCCGCCCCAGCGCCGAGGTGAACAGGAACAGCCCCAGACCGGCCATCACCAGAAGCCCGGCGATGAAGTAGAATTCATGCGGCCAGATCTCGATCCAGAAAAAGAAGAAGCGCCGGTTCGCCAGATCCACCAGCACCGCCTGATCGGGCAGGGTCGGGCCCCGGTCCCAGCGAATCCACGGGGTCAGGTAGTAGATACCCAGGGTGATGGCCATGATCACCCATTTCAGGTTCCGGAACTTGCCGTAGACCTTGCGGGGGAAGACCGGCTCGCGCGCGGCATAGAGGGATTGGGGGGCGTTGGGCTGGGAATCGGCCACGGAGACACTCCGATTTCTTGCATCTGGTGATCGTCTTTTGGCAGCATGTGCGGTCGGCAACTTTGACCTGCATCAATCCTGACTCCTGAATCGATCTATTTCGCGTCGCCGCCGGTCGCGGGCAGCTGGTTCCGCGGCACCGTCCGGCGCGCCTGCCGCCGCAGCCATGTGACAAAGGCCCGCGCGGGCGGCCGCAGCACGCCGGGCCGCGTGACGATATGGTAGCCCGCCTCGGTCTCATCCTCGAACAAAAGCCGCAGCCTGCCGGATGTGATATCCTGACGCACCCATTCGCGCACCGTCACCGCCACCCCCTGCCCGTTTCGCAACCCGTCGAGCAGAAGGTTGCCCGGCACCTGCACGAGCCCGCCCGCCCGCTCGCGCGTGACGCCGCGGCGGCGCAGCCAGTCGCTCGATTCGGTTGTGCCGAATTCCTGCAGCCACGGCAGGTCGGCCAGGTCGTCGGGGCACGCCACGCGCTTGTCCGCCACGAGACCGGGCGCCGCCACCGCCACGATGGGCGAGCGGAACAGCAATTCCGCATCGAGCCCGGGCCAGTCCCCGGTGCCGTAGCGGATGGCGATATCGATGCCGCCGGGCTCCATCCCGACGAGGCGCGGTGTCGGGTCGATCATCAGATCGACCTGCGGGTGCGCCTGCCGGAACTCGCTGAGGCAGGGCATGAGCCAATGCGCGGCAAAGCTGGGGGTGGTGGAGATCTGCAACGGTCGCGCGGCATCCGCCCCCGTGAGCGCCTCGACCGCGCGGGCGATGGCCCCGAAGCCCAGGGCGAGCGCATCGGCCAGGTCGCGCCCCTCCGCCGTGAGCCGGGTCTGCCGCCCCGACCGGTCGACCAGCGCCACGCCCATATGCGTCTCGAGCTGCCGGACCTGCTGGCTGATGGCCGCATGGCTCACGTTGAGCCGTGCCCCGGCAGCGGCGGTGCTGCCCGTCTCGGCCAGCGCCGAAAAGGCGCGCAAGGCGGTCAAGGGTGGGAGGGCCTGCCAATCCATGATGTAAGCCTAACTTACGTGTCGATAATTTTCCAGAGTCGCTTGCATGGCGTTCCTGCCCCATATTCTCGGCAGGACAGCAAGCAAGGAAAGGAAACGACATGCTCGGAATTCTGGCAAATTCTTTCAGAACCGCCACCCGCACCGACACCCCGGCAGAGACCCGGCCCCATCACCAGAACCGGCCGCACTGGCCGCTGGCAGAGCGCACGGACCTGCGCAGCAGCGCCGAATTGGAGGCCCATCTCATCGCCCGCCGCCGCTACTGAGGCGGACACGTCAAGGGCCCCGAAACCGGGGCCCTTGCTTGACATGCGCTGTCATCCGCCGAAATTGACGGCACCGGCCCTCCCTGGAAACGCGCGAACAGGACGGAAGGACCGGCACCTGCCCCGGGCCCTCGCGGGTCCGGGGCGTCTTCGGGGCTACTCGCCGCCGCCCAGCTGGTGGACGTAGACGGCGACGGCCCGCGTCTCGGCCTCGCTCAGATCGGCCCCGCCCATGGGCGGCATGACGCCAAAGCGCGAATAGGTGACGGTCTCGCGGATCGTCTCGTAATCGCCGCCATAGAGCCAGATCGCATCGGCAAGGTTGGGCGCGCCCTGGTAGATGTCGCCGCCCCCGGCCTCGCCATGACAGGCGGCGCAATTGTCGAGGAAGATCTCCTCGCCCGCTGCTGCCGCCTGGGCATCCTGCGGGGTGCCCGAGAGCGACATCACGTAGTTCACCACCTGGTCGATCCCCTCGCTGTCCAGTATGTCGCCATAGGCGGGCATCTGCGACCAGCGCGCATCCGGGTCCTCTTCGTTGCGGATGCCGTGGGCGATGGTGTAGTGAATGTCCTCCAGCGTGCCGCCCCAGAGCCAGTCATTGTCCAGCAGGTTGGGATAGCCCCCCGCCTTCACGCCAGCCGCGCCCGAACCGTGGCACTGCGCGCACCACGTGCGATAGACGGCGGCCCCGGCAGAGACGGCATAGGTGTTGAGTTCCTCGTCCGCCGGAATCGCCTCGAGTTCGACCGAGGCAAGGCGGGCGTTGATCTCGGCATTCGCCTCGCGGGCGGCCTCGATCTCGGCGGCGACATTGGCGCGGGTGGACCAGCCCTTGTAGCCCGCCGTGGCCTCGTTGATCAGCGGCCAGGCCGGGTAGGCGATCACATACCACAGACCCCAGACGATGGTGGCGTAGAACAGCCACAGCCACCAGCGCGGCAGGGGGTTGTTGTATTCCTGGATGCCGTCCCACTCGTGGCCCGTGGTATCCGGTTCCTGATTGTTGGTCGGTTTCTTGGCCATGTCTCACGCCTCCTTGGCGTCGGCATCGTGGTCCTGTGCCGGCTTGTCTTCGTGCCGGAACGGGATGTTCGCCGGATTCTCGTATTTCTTGGTGGCACCGGGGCGGAACACGAAGATCACCACCCCGATGAAGAAGGCGAAGAGCGCCAGCAACATCCAGCTATCGGCGAATTGGCGCAGCAGCGTATAGGTCTCCATCTGCGGTCCTCCTCAGCGGCTTGCCACGGGCGTGAAGGTCGAGAAATCGACCAGCGTGCCCAGCATCTGCATGTAGGCGATGAGCGCGTCGGTCTCGGAAATCCCCGGTCGCCCGTCGAAATTGCGCACCTGCGCCTTGGGATAGCGCGCGAGCAGGCCATCGGTATCGCCGTCGGGATCGATCTGCGCGTTGAAATCGGCACGCGCGTTCTCGATCATCTCTTCGGTATAGGGCACGCCGACCATGCGGTGCGTCCGCAGCAGGTCGCCGATATGCTCGCCGTCCAGCAGACGCTCCTCGAGGAAGCCATATTTCGGCATCACCGATTCGGGCACCACCGACTGCGGATCGCGCAGGTGGGCCACGTGCCAGTCATCCGAGTAGCGCCCCCCGACACGCGCGAGGTCGGGCCCCGTGCGCTTCGATCCCCACTGGAACGGGTGGTCGTATTTCGACTCCGCCGCCAGCGAGTAGTGGCCATAACGCTCCACCTCGTCGCGCATCGGCCGCACCATCTGGCTGTGGCAGACATAGCAGCCCTCGCGGATATAGACGTCGCGCCCCGCGAGTTCGAGCGGCGAGTAGGGGCGCATGCCCTCCACGTCCTCGATGGTGTTCTCGAGCCAGAACAGCGGGGCGATCTGCACGATCCCCCCGATGGTGACGACGAGGAAGGCAAAGATCGCCAGAAGCGTGACGTTCTTTTCCAGGATCGCGTGTTTGTCCAGAATTGCCATCTCTCCGGCCCTCCTTATTCAGCCGGGACTGCGCTGTTCGTGGCCGCGGTGGCCGGCGAACGCTTCACAGTCATCCAGAGGTTGTAGCACATGATCACGGCACCGGCGACGTAGAGCACCCCGCCCAGGCCCCGCACGATATACATCGGCAGTTTCGCGGCCACGGTGTCGGCGAACGAGTTCACGAGGAAGCCGTTGGCATCCACTTCGCGCCACATCAGGCCCTCCATGATCCCCGTCACCCACATGGCGGCGGCGTAGAGAATGATGCCGATGGTGGCGAGCCAGAAGTGCCAGCTCACGAGGCTGAGGCTATAGAGCCGCTCGCGATTCCACAGCTTGGGCACGAGGAAGTAGAGCGCGCCGAAGGTGATCATCCCGTTCCAGCCGAGCGCGCCCGAATGCACGTGCCCGATGGTCCAGTCGGTGTAATGCGACAGCGAGTTGACCGCACGGATCGACATCATCGGCCCCTCGAAGGTGGACATGCCGTAGAAGCCGATTGAGATCACCATCATGCGGATGATCGGATCGGTGCGCAGCTTGTCCCAGGCGCCCGAGAGCGTCATCAGGCCGTTGATCATGCCGCCCCAGGACGGCATCCACAGCATCACCGAGAACACCATGCCCAGCGTCTGCGCCCAGTCGGGCAGCGCGGTGTAGTGCAGGTGGTGCGGGCCGGCCCAGATGTAGAGGAAGATCAGCGCCCAGAAGTGGATGATCGACAGGCGATAGCTGTAGACCGGCCGCTCG
>CAJXKX010000009.1 GCA_913055965.1 uncultured Roseovarius sp. | reverse complement strand
ACCAGCGCGCGCGCCTGCGCCGCCGTGCCCGCCTCGCCCACCGTCGGCCCCGATCCGATCATCGCCGGATCGTCACCCGGCACGTCCGAGATCATCAGCGCCAGCATCCGCGCCGGGTGGGCGGCAGCGGCAAGCTGCCCGCCCTTGACCGAAGACAGGTGCTTGCGAATGAGGTTCATGTGGCCGATGGGCGCGCCCGAGGCCAGCAGGGCCGCGTTGACCGCGCGCTTGTCCTCCAGCGTCATGTCCCCCGCAGGCTGCACCAGCAGCGACGACGCTCCGCCCGAAATCAGCGCCAGCACCGTGTCGCCCTCACCCAACCCTTTCAAGAGGCTCAGCATCCGTTCGGTCGCCGCGCGTCCGGCCTCGTCCGGCACCGGGTGCGCCGCCTCGACGATCTCGACCCCCGCGCAGGGCCGGGCGTAGCCGTAGCGGGTGATCACCAGCCCCTCGCAAGGGCCCCAGACGGCCTCGACCGCCTCGGCCATGCGCGCGCTCGCCTTGCCCGCGCCCACGACCACCGCACGCCCTTCGGGGCGCGGTGGCAGATGCGCGGCGAGGCTGCGCATCGGATCGGCCGCGCGCACGGCCTCGTCAAAGAGACGGCGCAGCACGGCAAGCGGTTCGGTCATGGCACAGGGCCCTTTCGGAAAATCATTGCCCCGAGGGGGAAGGGAGGCGCGCGCCGGGCGGGCAGAGGGGCCCGGACGGTGCCCGCGCCCTGTCCAATATCGCGGAGGCGCGGTGCCTGTCCAGCCGCGCAGGGAGCCGCCATCCCCCTCACCCGATCAACTCGAAGCGCGTCACGTCCACCAGACCGCGGTCGGTGATCTTGAGTGCCGGGATGACCGGCAGCGCGAGAAAGGCCAGCTGCAGGAACGGCTCCTGCAGCCCCACGCCCAGCGATTTCGCCGCCGCGCGCAGCGCCTCCAGCCGGTCGCGCACCGCCTCGAACGGCTCGAGGCTCATCAGCCCCGCCACCGGCAGCGGCAGTTCGGCCAGCACGCGGCCCCGATGCGCCACCACGAAACCGCCCTCGATCTCGGCCATCCGGTTCACCGCCAGAGCCATGTCGTCATAATCCACGCCGACGCAGGCGATGTTGTGGTGATCGTGGCACACGGTCGAGGCGATGGCCCCCGATTCGAGGCCGAACCCGCGTACGAACCCGGTGGCGATATTGCCGTTTTTCCCGTGCCGCTCGACCACCGCGATGCGCGCCAGATCGCGGGCCGGGTCGGGGCGCTTGTCGCCGTCCTGCGGCGCGATCCGCTCTTGCAGATGCCCGGTCAGGATGCGGCCCTCGAGGATGCCGATCACGTCCGTTTCCGCCCGGTTGCCGGTGTGGCGGAAATCCTGCGGTGTCACGACGGGCGCCCTGACGGAATGGCGGCCCACGGGCGCGATCCCGGGGCGCGCGGCAAACGCCGCATCATCCGCCACCACACCGGCGCAGAGTACCAGCCGCGCGTCGCATGCCTCCAGCGATCCGACGGCCACGATATCCGCGCGCCGCCCCGGCGCGATCAGCCCCCGGTCGCGCAGCCCGAAGGCCTCGGCCCCCGAGAGCGACGCGGCGCGATAGGCCGCGAGCGGCGAGGCCCCCCGCGCGATCAGTCGCCGGATCATGTGATCTAGATGCCCCTCCTCGGCGATGTCGAGCGGGTTGCGGTCGTCGGTGCACAGGCACATGTAGGGCGCGGTGATGTCGGACAGAAGCGGGCTGAGCGCCTCGAGATCCTTGCTGACCGATCCCTCGCGGATCAGCACCCGCATGCCCCGTTGCAGCTTCTCCCGCGCCTCCCCGGCGGTCGTCGCCTCGTGCTCTGTGCGGATGCCGGCGGCGCAATAGGCATTCAGGTCGCGCCCCGATAGCTGCGGGCAATGCCCGTCCATGTGCCCCCCCTCGAAAAGCCGCAGCTTGGCCATCATGGCCGGGTCGCGATGGATCACGCCGGGATAGTTCATCACCTCCGCGAGCCCGATGCCCGAGGGGTGCCCCATCACCTCTTGCAGATCGTCCGCGCCGATCTCCGCCCCTGCCGTCTCCATGTCCGTGGAGGGCACGCAGGACGAGAGTTGCACGCGGATATCCATCAGCGTGTGCGCGCTCGCCTGCTGGAAATAGCGGATGCCGTCGAGGCCCAGCACGTTGGCGATCTCGTGCGGGTCGCAGATCGCGGTGGTGATGCCGCGCGGTGTCACGCAGCGGTCGAATTCCAGCGGCGTGACGAGGGAGCTTTCGATGTGCAGATGGGTGTCGATGAAGCCGGGCACGAGGGTGAGCCCCGCCACGTCGATTACCTCGCGTCCCTCGTACTCGGCACCGATGCCCACGACGGTGTCGCCGCAGATCGCCACGTCGCCCGCGATCATCGCGCCCGTCACGAGGTCAAAGACCTGCCCGCCCCGCAGCACGAGATCGGCGGGCGCGTCGCCCCTGCCTTGCGCGATCCGGTCCTCAAGCTGTGCCATGCGCCGCCCTCCGTTTGCCGCGCCCCACTGTCGCGCGGGACGGGGCGGGGGGCAAGGGCGGCGGGCCGGACGCGCGATCGCATGGCCTGTCGCGGACTCGTCCCGTCGATATCGTGGGACCCGAGCCGCGAGGCGAGATCAGGAGAATCTAAACCTTTCCTGAACGGACTCTTGTCAGGATTCCGTTTTTCTTCGTCCGCGACAGGCCAGCCGTGTCAGCGCCTCGAACCGCCTGTCACGCCGCCGCCTTCATCAGCCCCTCGTCGCGGACCTGCCGCTCCGCCTCGTCGAGCGAGCGCCACGCGCGCTCGATCAGCGTGTCGATCTCCTTCTTCGAGATCACCAGCGGCGGCGAGATGATCATGCGGTCGCCAACATGGCGCATCACCAGGTTGTTGGCAAAGCACCGCTCGCGGCAGATATAGCCCACCGTGCCCGGCTCCGAGGCGAATTTCGCCCGCGCGCCCTTGTCCGGCGTCAGCGCGAGCGAGCCCATCAGCCCCACGATCCGCGCCTCGCCCACCATCGGGTGCGCGGCGAGGCTCTCCCATTTTTCCTTCATGTAAGGCACGGTTTCCTCGGCGACGCGGGTCACGATCCCTTCCTCGTCGAGGATGCGCAGGTTCTCCAGCGCCACGGCGCAGGCGACGGGGTGCCCCGAATAGGTATAGCCGTGGTTGAACTCGCAGCCGTTCATCACCTCGGCCACCGCGTCCGACACGATCGAGCCGCCGATGGGCGCATAGCCCGACGACAGCCCCTTGGCGATGGTCATGATGTCCGGGCGGATGCCCATGGTCTGGCTGCCGAACCAGTTGCCGGTGCGTCCGAATCCGCAGATCACCTCGTCGGCGATCAACAGGATTCCGTACTTGTCGCAGATGCGCTGAATTTCCGGCCAGTAGCTGTCGGGCGGGATGATGACGCCGCCCGCGCCCTGCACCGGCTCGGCGATGAAGGCACCGACGCGGTGCGCGCCCAGTTCCTCGATCTTTTCCTCCAGTTGCCGCGCGCGGGCGAGGCCGAACGCGTCGGGGTCCATGTCGCCGCCCTCGGCATACCAGTGCGGCTGGTCGATATGGTGGATATCGGGGATGGGCATGCCCCCCTGCGCGTGCATCCCCGCCATGCCGCCCAGGCTGGCGCTGCCCATGGACGAGCCGTGATAGCCGTTCTTGCGCGCGATGATGATGGTGCGCTCGGGCTGGCCCTTTTCGGCCCAGTAGGTGCGCACCATGCGGATATTGGTGTCATTGGCCTCCGAGCCGGAGCCCGCGTAGAAGACGTGATTGAGATCGCCGGGGGCCAGTTCCGCCAGCCGGTTGGCCAGCGCGATGGCAGGGACGTGGCTGGTCTGGAAGAAGGTGTTGTAATAGGGCAGTTCGCGCATCTGCCGCGCCGCCACCTCGGCCAGTTCCTCGCGCCCGTAGCCGATATTGACGCACCACAGCCCCGCCATCGCGTCGAGGATCTCGTTGCCGTCGCTGTCGGTCAGCGTGACGCCGCGCGCGCGGGTGATGATGCGCGCACCCTTCTTGTTCAGCCCGTCGCCATGGGTGAAGGGGTGCATGTGATGCGCGGCGTCGAGCGCCTGCAATTCGGCGGTGGGCAGGTGGTTGGTGATCGCGGTCATGGCGGTCCCTTTCGGATCGGGGAATCGGGGATGCAGCCTGTCCGGCCGCTTGCCGCCAAGAATATGATCAAATTCCGGAGTGTCAATCGAATCAGTCGTCGCGGGGCTTGCGCGAGAGCGAGCGGCGCACCTGCTCCATTCCCTGCACCACGTCCTCGCGGATCGCCTGCGCCGCGGCCTCACCGTCGCCCGCGCGCATCGCCGCCAGCAGGTCCTTGTGACGGTCGGGCAGGCCCTCGGTGCCCACCCGCCCGCACACCACCCGCAGCGACGGGCCAAAGCGCAGCCACAGCCCGTCGGCCACATCCGTGAGGATCGGCGACGCCGCCAATTCATAGAGCGCGCGGTGAAAGCGGTAGTTGAGTTCGAGATAGCCGCGCATGTCGCCGCGCAGGATCGCCGCGTCGAGATCGTCGTCGATCGCGGTCAGCCGGGCAAGGTCGAAGGGCGTGACACGCTCGGTCGCGCGCCGCGCAAGATGGGGATCAAGCCATTGACGCGCATAGATCAATTCGCCGATATTGCCGGCGTCGAGCAGCGGCACCGAGACCCGCCGGTTGCCCTGGAATTCCAGCGCGCCCTCGGCGATGAGCCGCCGGATCGCCTCGCGCACCGGCGTCATCCCCGCGCCCAGCCGGTCGCACAGGCCCTGAATCGTCACCGCCTGCCCCGGCGCGAGATCGCCGAACAGCACCAGCGCCCGCAACTGGCGATAGATCGTCTCATGCGCCGGCAGGCGCGGTGCCGGGCCGGTCTGGCTGCCCGATTTCCGTGCGGTTCGCGATGTCACCCCGGCCCTCCCGATCGCTGTCCGAACTCATGGCTTGCGAGTTTAGCGGCTGCATGAAAACATTACCATATTGCCATCCGCGGCAGTTTTTGATCAAATACTGTCAGGGCAGGTAACATGCCGAACCAACGGGAGACCATCATGAAATACCTTATGCTGACCACCACGGCCGCGCTCGCGCTCGGCACCGCCGCCTCGGCGCAGGAGGTGCGGGTCTACAACTGGTCCGACTATATCGACGAGGAGTTGCTGACGCAGTTCGAAGAGGAAACCGGCCTCGACCTGATCTACGACGTGTTCGACAGCAACGAGGTGCTGGAGACCAAGATGCTCGCGGGCGGCTCGGGCTATGACGTGGTCGTGCCCTCGGGCACCTTCCTGCAACGCCAGATTCAGGCCGGCGCGTTCCAGAAGCTGGACAAGTCCAAGCTGCCCAATCTCGACAACATGTGGGACGTGGTGTCGAAGCGGACGGCGCAGTACGATCCCGGCAACGAGTATTCGATCAACTACATGTGGGGCACCACGGGCATCGGCGCGAATGTCGGCAAGGTGCAGGAAGTGCTGGGCGAGGATGCGCCGCTCGACAGTCTCGAACTGGTGCTGAACCCCGAGAACATGGAAAAGCTGGCCGAATGCGGCGTGCATTTCCTCGATGCGCCCGCCGAAATGATCCCGATGGCGCTGAAATACATCGGCGAGGACCCCGACAGCCACGACCCCGACGTGATCGCCAAGACCGAGCCGGTGCTGATGGCGGTGCGCCCGCATATCCAGAAATTCCACAGCAGCGAATACATCAACGCGCTGGCCAATGGCGATATCTGCGTGGCCGTCGGTTGGTCGGGTGACATCCTGCAGGCGCGCGACCGCGCGGCAGAGGCCGACAATGGCGTCGAGATCGTCTACAACGCGCCCAAGGAAGGCGCGCAGATGTGGTTCGACCAGATGGCGATTCCGGTCGATGCGCCCAACCCCGACGGCGCGCATACCTTCCTGAATTTCATCATGGATGCGAAGAACATGGCGGCGGCGTCGAACTATGTCTACTACGCCAACGGCAACAAGGCATCGCAGGAATACCTCGTGGAGGACGTGATCGGCGATCCGGCGATCTATCCGTCGCAGGAGGCGCTCGACAACCTCTTTACCACCCGCCTCTGGACCAAGATCAAGTCCGGCACCTGAGCCCGGCAGTCCGGCCCGCGCCCCCAACGGCGCGGGCCTTTTCATATCCATAAATGCCGGGGGCAGCATGGGGCAGACCGTCTTCGAGCCGTGGAACGATCCGGACGCGAAACCGCTGATCCAGTTCAAGGGCGTGACCAAGCGGTTCGGCGATTTCACCGCCATCGACAACCAGACATTCGACATCTACGAGCGCGAGTTCTTTGCCCTTCTCGGGCCCTCGGGCTGCGGCAAGACCACGATGATGCGCATGCTCGCCGGTTTCGAGGCCCCGACCGAGGGCACGATCCTGCTCGGCGGTCAGGATATCGCGCCGATCCCGCCCAACAAGCGCGCGGTCAACATGATGTTCCAGTCCTACGCGCTGTTTCCGCACCTCAGCGTCTGGGACAACATCGCCTTCGGCCTCAAGCGCGACCGCATGTCCAAGGACGCGATCGCCGCGCGGGTCGAGGAGATGCTCAAGCTCACGCGGCTCACGCAGTTCGCCCGCCGCAAGCCGCACCAGATTTCCGGCGGCCAGCGGCAGCGCGTGGCGCTCGCGCGCAGCCTCGCCAAGGCCCCCAAGCTGCTCCTGCTCGATGAGCCGCTCGGCGCGCTCGATGCCAAGCTGCGGCAGGCGACGCAGTTCGAGCTCATGGACATCCAGGAAAAGACCGGCACCACCTTCGTCATCGTCACCCACGACCAGGAAGAGGCGATGACCGTGGCCTCCCGCGTCGCGGTGATGGACAATGGCCGCATCGTGCAGGCCGATACCCCCGCCCGCATCTACGAGAACCCCACGACCACCTATGTCGCCGATTTCATCGGCGACGTGACCATCGTCACCGGGCGCGCGACCCGGTCGGGCGAGGGCTACGAGGTGCGCTATGCCGAGGGCGCGGCACCGATCTATTCGGCCTTCGACATCGACCTCGCCGAGGGCGACACCTGCCATATCGCGCTGCGCCCCGAGAAGGTGGCGATCAGCGCCGAGCGCCCCGAGGGCCGCCGCAACGCGGTGCAGGGCAAGATCATCGACATCGCCTATCTCGGCAATCTCTCGACCTATCATGTCGAGATCGCGGGCGGGCGGATGGTCAAGGCGCAGACGGCCAATACCCGCCGCCTGTCGCGCCGCGACTTCACCTGGGAAGACACAGTGTGGCTGTCGTGGACCGATACCGCCGCCGTGCTGCTGAGGGAGTGACGGGGATGCGCCGTCTCGCCCTGATCGCGCTGCCCTATGCCTGGCTGCTGGCGCTGTTTCTCGTCCCCTTCGGCATCGTGCTCAAGATCTCGCTGTCCGATATCGCGCTCGCCATCCCGCCCTATACCCCCACGCTCGATTTCTCCGGGGGATGGGCGGGGCTCAAGTCCTTCGTCTCGCAGCTCGATTTCGAGAATTTCGTCTTTCTGACCACGGATGATCTCTACTGGAAGGCCTACCTGTCATCGCTGCAGATCGCGGTGATCGCGACCTTTCTCACCCTGCTGGTCGGCTATCCCATCGCCTACGGCATGGCCAACGCGCCCGATCACTGGCGGGCCACCCTGATGATGCTGGTGATCCTGCCGTTCTGGACCTCGTTCCTCATACGGGTCTATTCGTGGATGGGCATTCTCTCGACCGAGGGCTATCTCAACCAGCTTCTGCTCTGGGCGGGGCTGATCTCCGAGCCGCTGACGATCCTCAACACGCCCGTCGCGGTCTATATCGGCATCGTCTACACCTACCTGCCCTTCATGATCCTGCCGATCTACTCGGCGCTCGAGCGGATGGACGGCTCGCTTCTCGAGGCGGCGGAGGACCTGGGCTGCTCGCGGCTGACCGCGTTCTGGCTGGTGACGGTGCCGCTGTCGAAGAACGGGATCGTCGCGGGCTGTTTCCTGGTCTTCATCCCGACCATCGGCGAGTTCGTGATCCCCTCGCTTCTGGGCGGGTCGCAGACGCTGATGATCGGCAAGGTGCTGTGGGAGGAATTCTTCAACAACCGCGACTGGCCGGTGGCGAGCGCGGTGGCGGTGGTGCTGCTTCTGATCCTGATCGTCCCGATCATCCTGTTCCAGCGCAACCAGCAGAAACAGCAGGAGGCAGAGGGATGAGGCCCGCGACGCATCCGAAATCTTCAAGAGATTTCGGTCCGATTTCTTTAGAAGAAATCGGATACCCGGAGGCACGCGCATGAGACGGCTCACATGGTTCAACGCCACCTCGCTCACGCTCGGCTTCGCGTTTCTCTACCTGCCGATGCTGATCCTCATCATCTACAGCTTCAACGAATCGAAGCTGGTGACGGTCTGGGCCGGGTTCTCGACCAAATGGTATGGCGAATTGCTGCGCGACGAGGCGTTCATAGACGCCGCCCTCGTGACGCTGCGCGTGGCGGTGGTGTCCTCGACCATCGCCACGGTTCTGGGCACCATGGCGGCGCTGGTGCTCGTGCGCGCCGGGCGGTTTCCGGGGCGCACGCTGTTTTCCGGCATGATCTATGCGCCGCTCGTGATGCCCGAGGTGATCACCGGCCTGTCGCTCTTGCTCCTGTTCATCGGCATCGGCCTCGATCGCGGTATCCTCACGATCATCCTCGCGCACACCACCTTCTCGATGGCCTTCGTCGCGGTGGTGGTCTCGTCGCGGCTGATGACCTTCGACCGCTCGCTCGAGGAGGCGGCGCTCGATCTCGGCTGTTCACCGTTCGACGCCTTTCGCCTCGTCACGCTGCCGATCATCGCGCCCGCCGTGATCTCGGGATGGCTGCTGGCCTTTACCCTGTCGCTCGACGACCTCGTGATCGCGTCGTTCACCGCCGGTCCCTCGGCCACCACGCTTCCGATCAAGATCTGGTCCTCGATCCGGCTGGGCGTCAGCCCCGAGATCAACGCGCTCTCGACCATCATGATCGCCATCGTCGCGGTGGGTGTCATCACCGCCTCGCTCGTCACCAAGCGGGCCAGCCTGCGCCAACAGGCAGAGGAGCGCGCCGCGGCGCAACAGGCATGAGCCGCGTCTTTCCCGCGCATGCCTACGGGCCGGGTCCGCGCGCCGCCTGTTTCTGGGCCGAGACCGCGCACCCCCCGGATCATCCGCCCGCCGAGGGCGAGATCGCCTGCGACGTGGCGGTGATCGGTGCCGGGTTCACCGGGCTGTCGGCGGCGCTGCACCTGGCGGAAGCGGGCGCGGATGTGCGCGTGTTCGAGGCCGAATCGGTCGGCTGGGGGGCGTCGGGGCGCAATGGCGGGTTCTGCTGCCTTGGCGGGTCGGCGGCGTCGGACGCGATGCTCCGGCGGCTCCACGGCGAAGAGGCGCGCCGGGAATGGCGGCAGGGCGAAATGGCCGCCGTCGCGACGGTGCGTGCCCTGATCGACCGGTACGGGATCGCTGCCGACACCCATTCCGAGGGCGAGACGGTGCTGGCCCATACCCCGCGCGCCGCCGCAAGTCTCGAGGCCCGCGCCGCGCAGATCGAGGCGGATTACGGCGTCACCCCCACGCTCATCCCCGGCGAGGCCCTCGCACAGGCGGGCATGGGCGGGCCGTTCTACGGCGCGCTCACCACGCCCGTGGGTTTTGCGCTCAACCCGGTCAGATACGCGCTCGGCCTCGCCGATGCCGCCGGTCGCGCGGGCGCGCACCTCCATGCGCGTTCGCCGGTGACGGCGATCCGGCAAGAGGGCCGCTATCGCCTCGCCACCCCGGAGGCCAGCATCACCGCCCGCCGCCTGATCGTTGCCACGGGCGGCTATTCCTCGGACGACCTGCCGAGATGGCTGCGGGCGCGCTACCTGCCCACGCAGAGCAATGTCATCGTCACCCGGCCCCTCACCGAGGACGAGCGCGCGGCGCAAGGCTGGACGACGCGGCAGATGTGCTACGACGACCGCTTCTTCCTGCATTATTTCCGGCTGATGCCCGATAACCGGATGCTCTTCGGGATGCGCGGCGGGCTGTTTTCCTCGCCCCGGTTCGATGCGCGGATGCACCGCACGATCCGGCGGCATTTCGAGGCGATGCTCCCCGCATGGCGGCATGTCGAGACGCCGCACAGCTGGAACGGCCTTCTGTCGCTGGCGCCCGATCTGACGCCCTTTGCGGGCCCCATCCCCGACATGCCGGGGGCCTTCGCCGCGCTCAGCTATCACGGCAACGGCGTGGCGATGGCCAGCCATTCGGGCGCGATCCTTGCGGATCTCGCGCTTGGCCGCGCGGCGCGCCCGCTCTATCCGGATATCCTGCGCAAGCCGCCGCGGCGCTGGCCGCTGGGACGCTTGCGCCGGGCGATGATGTGGCCGCCCTATGCCCTTGCCACCCTGCGCGGCGATTGATCCGGCTCAGCCTGGCCCGATCATGAAACAGGTCATCTTGCGCGCGTGCAGACGCCGACAGGCGGTATCGGCGGCGTCGCGCGTCATGCCCATGAAATTCGCGTCGAACCCGGTCGGACGCCGCACCACCTTGCGCAGGCTTCCGTCGAGGGTCGACAGCTCGCTCAGCGCGGTCTGCAACAACACCTGCCGCGCCTCGAACTCGTTGGGATAGCGCCCGACATTCACGCCCCAGTGCCGGCCATCCGAGGTCGAGACGCGGGTGACGACCTCGGGTTCCGGCTCTGCCGAGCCCGCGGCGGCGAGCGCGGTTTCCTCCGTGGCGGCAAGCACCGTTTCGGGCCGCGTTTCGGGGCGCAGCGCGGGGACGTCTGCGGCCTGCGCGACCTCGGTCGCAGCGGCCTCGGCTGCGTCGCGCACGGCGCGTTCGATCTGCCCCGCATCCGCGATCATCGCGGGCGCGACAGGCTCTGCACCGGGGCGCGGGCGCGGGCGCAGGCTCTTGCGCACGGCGGCGGCTGTGGCCAGACGCACGGTGCGCGCGGCATAGGTCGGGCGCTCCTCGCCCTCGGCGATGGTCACGGGCGCATGACCCAGCTTGCCCAGGTAGGGCGGTCGACCGGGCGTCACCAGCGCGACGCGGCGCTTGGCCTTCTGGAAGCCGAGATCGAGCAGCTTGGCCACCTGCGCATTGCGCGACGCGGTGGAATTGCCGCCGAAGACGGTGGCGATGATGCGTACGCCGCCGCGTTCGGCGCTGGCCGTCAGGTTGAACCCGGCCGCGCGGGTATAGCCGGTCTTGATCCCGTCCGCACCGCGATAGCTGCGCAGCATGTGCCGGTTGGTGTGGCTCACGCGCTTGACCCCGGCATCGGCAGTGATCCGCGAGAACAGGTTGTAATACTCGGGGTAGTCGTACAGCACATGCCGTCCGAGAATCGTCATGTCGCGGGCGGTGGACAGGTGCCCGCTCTCGGTCAGGCCATGGGCATTCTTGAAGGTGGTGCGGGTCATCCCCATCGCCTTGGCGGTGCGGTTCATGCGGCGGGCGAACCGTGCCTCGGACCCCTCGATCGCCTCTGCCAGCGCGGTGGCGGCATCGTTGGCCGATCGCACGGCGGCGGCGCGGATGAGATAGCGCAGCTTGATCCGCTGCCCCGGGCGCAGGCCCAGCTTGCTTGGCGGTTCGGCGGCGGCGTAGCGCGAGATGGTCACCAGGTCGTCAAGCCCGATCTCGCCGTTCTCCACCGCCTCGAACACGATGTAGAGCGTCATCATCTTGGTCAGGGAGGCGGGATGGAGCCGGGTATCGGCGTTCTCGGAATAGAGAACCTTGCCGTTGCGCGCGTCGATCACGTAGCCCGCATAGGGGGCCGCTGCCGCGCTCAGCGGCACGATCACAAGCATCCAGAACGCCGCAAGGGCGACAAGGCCCCACGTCAGTGAGGGACTGCCCCATGTCTTCATGGTTCCGCTCTTTTTCGTCTTGTTTCTGCCTCGTGGCGACGTTTGGTGCCGCGCATAATTGCATTAATTGTATCACATGAACTGCATCGTTTAAAGTATGAATTTACTTGAATAATTTCCGCCTCACCTGGTCTGCTCCCCCAGATGTGGTGGCCAGTCTGGCAGTCATGCCCATATCGGCGATACCCGGCAGGAGCGTGTCGCGCTGATGCGCATTCCGGCGACGCGGCCCGGCCGGTCGGTTGCGCCTGTCAGACGAGGCCGAAACCAGCTCCGGCTTGCGCGCGGCGGGCGTCAGCGGGATTGCTCGTGCTCGAAGCGCTGGCGCGCGACCGCCTCGTTGCGGTCGGCTTTCTGCTGGTCCGAAAGCGCCTTTTCGACATAGGCGAGATGAGCATCGACCGCAGCGCGCGCCGCCTCGGGATCGCGGGCCTGGATGGCGGCGTTGATCCGGCTGTGCTGTTCGAGAAGCGCGCCGCGCGTGGTGCGCTGCTTGAACATCACCTGACGGTTGTAGAACACGCCCTCGCGCAGCAACTGGAACATCGAGCGCATGATATGCAGCATGATGACATTGTGGCTCGCCTCAATGATCGCCATGTGGAATTCCGCGTCGAGCCGCGCCTCGTCCGCCGGGTTGGTCTTCTTGTGGGCGGCTTCCATCTTGTCCATGACGGTCTGGATCACCCGAAGATCGGTATCCGAGGCAAGCCGCGCCGCACGGCAGGCCGCCAGCCCCTCGAGATCGCGGCGAAACCCGATATAGTCGAACACCGCCTCGTCGTGATCGGCAAAGAGACGGATGAGCGCGGGCGAAAACGCACTGCCCAGCACATCGGCCACGTAGATACCGGCCCCGGCCCTTGCCGTCAGCAGCCCCTTGTTCTGGAGGTCCGCCACCGCCTCGCGCAGCGACGGGCGCGACACGCCCAGCTTCTCGGCCAGTTCACGCTCGGCGGGCAGGCGCTCGCCGGGCCGCAGGATGCCGCGCAGGATCAGTTTCTCGATCTGCCGCGTCACCGCGGTCGAGAGCTTTTCCGGGGTCACTTTCTCGAACGGCATGTCATGGGTCCGAAGGGAAAACTGGTCAGATCATATGACCACGTCCCTCAGGCGGCAAGTGCCGCGACTCTGCGCTTTGTCTTTTCGCGGATTCGCCCCATGTTGAGGGCCGAAACGCAACGGAGCACATCATGGCCCAGTATCACAAGGATCCCGAGCGCGTCGCGGCGCTCAGCCCCGAGCAATACCGCGTCACGCAGAAGAACGGCACCGAGCGCCCCGGCACCGGTCAGTACCTGCACACCACCGAGCCGGGCATCTATGTCGATATCGTCTCGGGAGAGCCGCTCTTCGCCAGCGCCGACAAGTACGACGCGGGCTGCGGATGGCCAAGCTTTACCAAGCCCATCGCCCCCGCGCATGTCGTGGAAAGACACGATTTCACCCTCGGCATGATCCGCACCGAGGTCCGCAGCCGCGACGGCGACAGCCACCTCGGCCACGTCTTTCCCGACGGGCCGCGCGACCGGGGCGGCCTGCGCTATTGCATCAATTCCGCAAGCCTGCGATTCATCCCGCGTGACGAGATGGAGGCCGAGGGGTACGGTGCCTATCTCGACCAGGTGGAGGATGTGACATGAGCGAACGGGCGGTTCTGGCGGGCGGTTGTTTCTGGGGCATGCAGGACCTGATCCGCAAGCTGCCGGGCGTGATCTCGACCCGGGTGGGCTATAGCGGCGGCGATGTGCCCAATGCCACCTATCGCAATCACGGCACCCATGCCGAGGCGATCGAGATCGTCTTCGATCCGGCACGCATCAGCTATCGGCGGCTGCTGGAGTATTTCTTTCAGATCCACGATCCGACCACGCCCAACCGGCAGGGCAACGATATCGGGATGAGCTATCGCTCGGCGATCTACCATTGCTCCGAAGAGCAGCGCGCCGAGGCGCTGCGCACCATCGCCGATGTCGAGGCGAGCGGGCTGTGGCCCGGCAAGGTCGTGACCGAGGTGGAACCGGTTGGCGATTTCTGGGAGGCGGAGCCGGAGCACCAGGACTATCTCCAGCGCTTCCCGCAGGGCTATACTTGCCATTTCCCGCGCGCGGATTGGGTTCTGCCGCGAAGCACGGTCGAAACCGAAGGCTGAGCGGCAGGCACGCGCAGCCGGGCGCTCAGAGCACCTGCTGCGCGAGATCGACGAGGGCAGCGGCTGATTGCTCGCGGAAGACGTCGCGCGCACGCAGGAGCCGGGCACGCCCCTTGCGCCCCGCAAGCAGGCCGCGACCGAGATCGACCCGGGCGCGGTGAATGCCGTGCCCGCCATCGAAATCCCGCTCGAGCGCGTCATAGGCCTCGGCGGCCAGCCGCCGCGCCCGCAGACGCAGGCCCAGCGCCGCCGGCACCTCGCGCAGCGGCAACCGCGGCTGCGGCAGCGGCCCGGGCAAGAGCCCCGCCACCGTCAGGAAGGATTCGCCGCGCTTGATCAGGTATTGCTGGCGCAGCCCGTATTCGCAGCCCGCCCGGACCAGCCCGTCCGTGTGCTCGAGCGCGGCGAGCGCCTCG
>CAJXKX010000008.1 GCA_913055965.1 uncultured Roseovarius sp. | reverse complement strand
GCCGAGGCCAACGAGGCCGCGTTCAAGCTGGCGCGTCGCTGGGGGCACAATACCGGCGGGGCGCAGAAGCATCAGATTATCGCCTGTACCAACAGTTTCCACGGGCGCTCGCTGTTTACCGTCAGCGTCGGTGGCCAGCCCAAGTACTCCGAAGGTTTCGGGCCTGCGATGGGTGGCATCATCCATGTGCCGTATCAGGACATTGCGGTGCTGGAAGCCGCCATGTCTGATGCGACCTGCGCCGTGGTGCTTGAGCCGGTGCAGGGCGAGGGTGGCTTCTATCCGGCGCCCACCGCTTGGCTTCGGCGGCTGCGCGAGATCTGCGA
Organism: uncultured Roseovarius sp.; assembly: GCA_913055965.1. Lineage (GTDB taxonomy): Bacteria > Pseudomonadota > Alphaproteobacteria > Rhodobacterales > Rhodobacteraceae > Roseovarius. The sequence goes on along the minus strand of CAJXKX010000008.1, from coordinate 15,103 downwards.
CGAGCATGGCATCGTGCTGATCGCCGACGAGGTGGTGACCGGCTTTGGCCGTCTTGGCACCATGTTCGGCTCGGAGCATTATGGGCTCAAGCCCGATCTCATCACCATCGCCAAGGGCCTGACCTCGGCCTATGCGCCGCTTTCGGGCAGCATCGTCAGCGACAGGATGTGGAAGGTGCTGGAGCAGGGGACCGACGAGAACGGCCCCATAGGGCACGGCTGGACCTATTCGGCGCATCCCATCGGCGCGGCGGCGGGGGTGGCAAACCTCAAGCTGCTGGATGACCTGAACCTGATCGCCAACAATCGCGAGGTCGGCGGCTATCTCAACCGCACCATGGCCGAGGCGCTTGGGCGTCATCCCAACGTGGGCGAGGTGCGCGGCGAGGGGATGCTCTGCGCCGTGGAATTCGTCAAGGACAAGGGCAGCCGCACCTTCTTCGATCCCGCCGACAAGGTGGGCCCGCGCATCGCCTCGGCGCTGGCCGGGCATCACGTCATCGCGCGGGCGATGCCGCAGGGCGACATCCTCGGATTCGCGCCCCCCTTCTGCCTGACCCGTGCCGAGGCCGACGAAGTGGTGGACAAGACCGCGCAGGCCGTGAAATCCGTGCTTGGCTGAGGCGGATCGCGCCTCTTCGGCCGTCGGCGACGGTGCTGACGGCCGGTTTTTCAAGCGCAAAGCACAGGAAATCGGACTGAATTTGATGATCTCGCAGCCAATCTGACCTGCGACACGGGGAATCTGCCAAAATCACCATGTGCTCACTTGCATCGTTTGAAATTTGACGTTTTAGTCTGTGCCGAACGTGGAAAAATTCACGACGCATAAACAACAGGGAGCCTGCATTGGCCGATACCGCAAACAACGACGCGTTCGTTGCGTTTGAACGTGTGCAGAAGAGTTACGATGGCGAAACGCTCGTCGTGAAAGACCTCAACCTGTCGATGCCCAAGGGCGAGTTTCTGACGATGCTCGGGCCGTCGGGATCGGGCAAGACCACCTGCCTGATGATGCTCGCGGGGTTCGAGACCGCGACCCATGGCGAGATCAAGCTCGACGGTGTCAGCATCAACAACATCCCGCCGCACAAGCGCGGCATCGGGATGGTCTTTCAGAACTATGCGCTGTTCCCCCACATGACCATCGCCGAGAACCTCAGCTTTCCGCTCGAGGTGCGCAAGATCGGCAAGTCCGACCGCGAGGCCAAGATCAAGCGGGCGCTGGAAATGGTCGAGATGGGCAATTTCGGCGGGCGTCGCCCGGCGCAGCTTTCGGGCGGCCAGCAGCAGCGCGTGGCTCTGGCGCGCGCGCTGGTGTTCGAGCCGGAACTGGTGCTGATGGACGAGCCGCTCGGCGCGCTCGACAAGCAGCTGCGCGAGAAGATGCAGTTCGAGATCACGCATCTGGCGCACGAGCTGGGCATCACCGTGGTCTACGTGACCCACGACCAGACCGAGGCGCTGACCATGTCGGACCGGGTCGCGGTGTTCAACGACGGCAGGATTCAGCAGATCGCGCCACCGGACGAGCTTTACGAAAGCCCGCAGAACAGTTTCGTCGCGCAGTTCATCGGCGAGAACAACACGCTCGAGGGCACGGTCAAGGAAATCAAGGACGGGGTCGCGCTGGTGCAGCTCGACGATGGCGGGCTGATCGACGCCAAGCCGGTGAACGTGGAAAAGCCGGGCGACCGCACGCTGATCTCGATCCGCCCCGAGCGGGTCGAGTTCAACCGTGACCGTCTCAGCCCCGATGCCCACACGCTCAAGGCCGAAGTCGCCGAATTCATCTACATGGGCGATATCTTCCGCACCCGGCTCAAGGTCGCGGGCAAGGATGATTTCATCATCAAGACCCGCAACGCCCCCGATCAGCGCCGCCTGCAGCCGGGCGAGCAGATCGAGATCGGCTGGCTGCCCGACGATTGCCGCGCGCTCGACGCGATGTAAGTCTATCCGAATTCGCGCCGGCGGACCGCGCCGGCGCGGGTCGAGAGAGGCCCCGGATGTTTCCACCCGTGACACGGGGCCCAGTCACCAAAAACGGGACCAAACTGGGAGTATGTTCATGAAACTCACGAAAACCCTGCTTGCGACGACGGCCCTGACCGTTGCTGCGGGCGCGTCCGCAACCGCACAGGACATGGCCGACAGCATGACGCTCGTGTCCTGGGGCGGTGCCTACCAGGACAGCCAGCAGAAAGCCTATGTCGAGCCCTATCTCGAGATGAACCCCGGCGTCACCGCCACCTGGGACGAAAGCTCTGCCGAGGCCGTGGCCAAGCTGCGCGCCATGAACGAGGCGGGCAACGTGACCTGGGACCTGGTCGACGTGGTGGCCTCGGACGCGATGCGCCTGTGTGACGAGGGCCTCGCCATGGAGCTCGATCACGACGAGGTTCTGGCCGCCGCCCCCGACGGCACCTCGGCCAGCGACGATTTCGGCGACCTGATCGTCAGCGATTGCTTCGTGCCGCAGATCGTCTACTCGACCACCTTCGGCTATCGCACCGACATGGTGCCCGAGGGCGTCGAGCCCCCGAGCAGCGTCTGCGACGTGTTCGACCTCGAGACCTATCCGGGCAAGCGCTCGCTCCAGAAGCGCCCGATCGACAACATGGAATGGGCGCTCTACTGCGACGGCGTGGCCAAGGACGAGATCTACGACGTGCTGGGCACCGACGAGGGCGTGGACCGCGCGCTCGCCAAGCTCGACACGATCAAGGACCAGGTCGTGTGGTGGTCCGCTGGCGCGGAAACCCCGCAGCTTCTGGCCGATGGCGAGGTCTTCATGGGCTCGACCTTCAACGGCCGTCTGTTCTCGGCCATCGCCGAGCAGGATCAGCCGATCGGCATGATGTGGGACATGCAGTCCTTCGACCTCGACGGCTGGATCGTTCCCGCCGGTCTGCCCGAGGATCGTCTGGCCCGCGTCATGGACTTCCTGAAGTTCGCGACCGACACGCAGCGCCTCGCCGATCAGGCGGCGTATATCTCCTATGGCCCGGCGCGCGATTCCTCGGCGCCGCTGGTGGGCAAGCATGCGGAACTGGGCATCGACATGGCCCCGCACATGCCGACCGACCCGGCCAACGCGACCAACGTCCACATCTACGACTACGAGTGGTGGGCGGATAACCGCGACGATCTGGACGCCAAGTTCCAGGCGTGGCTGGCACGCTGAGCGCCGCGACACGATCCGGAGGGGGCCCGCGCGGCCCCCTTCGACACCTGACCACCGGGCACAAGACCCGGACCAGAACAATCAGATTTGTCCGACGGGGATGACATGAGCGATACCACAGACACCGGCCCGGTGCTTGCCGCCGACGGCACACCGCTGAAGCGCAGCCTCAGGCGCGCGCTGCGCGCACAGAAATTGCGCGCGCTCGCCCTGATCGCGCCCTTGCTGATCTTCGTGCTGGTGGCCTTCATCGCCCCCATCGCCGACATGCTGTTCCGCTCGGTCGAAAACCAGATCGTCGGCAACACCATCCCGATGACGGTCGAGGAATTGCGCGACTGGGACGGGCAGGACGTTCCCGACGAACAGGTCTTTCGCGCCATGTATTTCGACCTGTTCCTCGCCTCCGAGGCCAAGGAACACACCAAGCTGGGCAGCCGCCTGAACTACGAGGAAAGCGGCGTCTCGTCGCTGTTCCGCACCACGGGCCGCGATGTCGACGACATGGGCGAGGTCTTTCAGGAGGCCTTCGAAGAGATCAGCCCCGAGTTCGAGGAGGCGCAATTCTGGTATGACACGATGTCGGGCGGCGCCGGGGCCGAGGGCAACGAGCGCCTGATGTCGAACCAGATCGGCCGTCTTGAACAGCTTGAGGCAAGCAACTTCAGCGGCGATGCGGGATTTGTGCCCGGTGCCGCGATTTCCGATATCCTGCCCAACACCGCGCGCGCCTACGCCGCCTTCGCCGCCTTCACGCATTTTGTCGACGAGGATGTCGTCGCCGAGGAAGAGCCGTGGGAGGCGGTCTATGCCGCGCTCGCGCTCGATCTCGAGGATCCGGGCACGGCGGCGGCGCTCGCCGCCTATGACGGACCCGGCGCCGAATTGCTGCGCCAGGCCGCCGCGGCCGATCTGCCGCCGGTCGAGATGAAGGCGGCCTTCATCGAGTCCAACAAGGACTGGAACCGCATCGAATACTGGGAGGTGATCCACACCTATTCGCCGCCCTACACCACCGGCTATTTCCTCAACGCCGTGGACATGGAAAAGACCACCGAGGGCATCGCCCTGCGCAGCGAGGACGAGCGCATCTACGGCATCCTGTTCAAGCGCACCATGTTCATGTCGCTGGTCATCACCTTCAGCTGCATCGCGCTCGGCTATCCCATCGCCTGGATTCTCGCGAACCTGCCCGCGCGCACCGCCAACCTGCTGATGATCCTCGTGCTCCTGCCGTTCTGGACATCGCTTCTGGTGCGCACCTCGGCGTGGAAGGTGATGCTCCAGCAACAGGGGGTGATCAACGACACGCTCGTGTGGCTGGGCCTTGTCGCCGATGAAAGCCGTCTGGTGATGATCAACAACCAGTTCGGCACCATCGTCGCGATGACGCATATCCTGCTGCCCTTCATGATCCTGCCGATGTATTCGGTGATGCAGACCATCCCGCCCAGCTATCTGCGCGCGGCGAAATCGCTGGGGGCCACCAACTGGACGGCGTTCTGGCGGGTCTATTTCCCGCAATCGGTGCCCGGCATCGGCGCGGGCTCGATCCTCGTCTTCATCCTCGCCATCGGCTACTACATCACGCCCGAGATCGTCGGCGGCACCACCGGCACCTTCATCTCGAACCGGATCGCCTATCACATCTCCTCGTCCCTGAACTGGGGTCTCGCGGCGGCGCTCGGCTCGATCCTGCTCGCCGTGGTGCTGATCCTCTACTGGGCCTATGACAAGATTGTCGGCATCGACAACGTGAAGCTGGGGGGCTGAGCCATGAGCGCGATGACACTCACTCCGATCGAGAAGAAACCGCTCTCCTTCGCCCTGCCGGTGATCGGCGCGGCGGGCGGGTTTGCCGGGCTCTTCGTGGGCACGGCACATGGCTCCGGCCTGATGGGCGTCGTGATCGGGGCCGTCGCCCTGATGGCGCTCGGCTTCGTCGCCCTGCAGGTGCTCGGGCTGGACATGGAAAAGCCCGTCCGCTGGGGCATCCTCGCCCTCTTCACCGTGGCGGGCGTGCTGCTGGCGGGCGTTCCGGGCTTTGTGCTCGGGGTGCTGTTCGGCTGGTTCTTCTCGTGGTTCATCTACTGGATCGGCGAGGGTCGCTATCGCGCCAACCTCGCCCCCTACCTGACCGGCGGTCAGGTGTTGTGGCACTACGCGTTCCGGGTGATCTGCGGCGCGATCTTCATCTTCCTGATCACTCCCATCCTCGTGGTCATGCCGCTCAGCTTCAACGCCGAGAACTTCTTTACCTTCACCCCGGAAATGCTCCGCTTCGACCCGGACGGCTACAGCCTCAAGCATTACCGCGACTTCTTCACCTCGAGCGGCTGGCAGCAGGCCCTGGCCAACTCGCTGGCCATCGCGCCGGTGGCGACGCTGCTGTCGGTCAGCTTCGGCACGCTCGCGGCCATCGGGCTCAGCTCCGAACACGTGCCGTTCCGCCGGGCGATCATGGCGATCCTGATTTCGCCGATGATCGTGCCGCTGATCATCTCGGCGGCGGGGATGTATTTCTTCTACAGCCGCATCGGCCTTCAGGGCACCTATTTCGGCGTGGTGCTGGCGCATGCCGCCCTCGGCATCCCCTTCGTGATCATCACCGTGACGGCGACGCTTGTGGGCTTCGACCGCTCGCTCACCCGCGCCGCGGCCAATATGGGCGCGGACCCGGTGACCACCTTCTTCCGGGTGCAGATGCCGCTCATCCTGCCCGGCGTGATCTCGGGCGGGCTCTTCGCCTTCATCACCTCGTTTGACGAGGTTGTCGTGGTGCTCTTCGTCGGCTCGGCCAATCAGCAGACCCTGCCGTGGCGGATGTTCACCGGCCTGCGCGAGCAGATCAGCCCGACCATCCTCGCGGTGGCGACGATCCTCGTGGTGATCTCGATCATCCTTCTGGCGACGCTCGAAATGCTGCGCCGCCGGTCCGAGCGTCTGCGCGGGATGAGCCCGGGCTAGAACGCCCTGCGATACACAAGGTAAAGGCCCGGCGCATGACGTTGCGTCGGGCTTTTGCGTTCCGGGGCGTTCGGCATAGGCTCGAGCGCGGGAGGAACGGGCATGCGCTACGACTACGTCATCGTTGGCGGCGGCTCTGCGGGCTGCGTCATGGCGGCACGGCTGAGCGAGGATCCCTCCGTGACGGTCTGCCTGATCGAGGCGGGCGGCTCGGGCCGTGACATCCTCATACGCGCGCCCGCGCTGGTGGCAGCGATGGTGTCGGGGCGACCCAAGCTCAACAACTGGGCGCTGCAAACGGTGCCGCAGCCGGGGCTGAACGGGCGGCGGGGCTATCAGCCACGCGGCCGCACCCTCGGCGGATCGAGCGCGATCAACGCCATGCTCTACGTGCGCGGCCACCCGCGCGATTACGACGAATGGGCGGATCTCGGTTGTGATGGATGGGACTGGGATAGCGTCCTGCCCTGGTTCCGCCGGGCCGAAGGCAACGCCACGTTGCACGATCCCCTGCACGGGCAGCACGGCCCGCTCAAGGTCCGCGATCAGGACTCGCCGCGCGCCATTTCCCACGCCTTCATCGACGCCTGCGAAGCCACGCAAATCCGCCGCAACCCCGATTTCAACGGAGCGCGACAGGAGGGGGCCGGACTCTACCAGGTGACGCAATTCGCCGATGGCCCGCATCGGGGCGAGCGCTGCTCCGCCGCCGCCGCCTATCTCTTTCCCGCCATGCGGCGCGCGAACCTGACGGTGATCCGCAAAGCCATGGCCGAGCGCATCCTCTTCGACGAGGGCCGCGCCACCGGCCTGCGCTATCGCCACAAGGGCCGGGTGCGGCACGCCGAGGCCGCGCGCGAGGTGATCCTCGCGGCGGGCGCCTTCGGCTCGCCACACCTGCTCAAACTCTCGGGGGTAGGCCCGGCAGAGGAACTGACGGCGCACGGCATCGCCGTGGTGCGCGACCTGCCCGGCGTGGGCGAGAACCTGCAGGACCATCTCGACCATATCCTCGCCGAGACCTCGACGCGCGACGACGTCGTCAGCCTCGGGCCGAAGGGGCTGTGGCAGCTGGCTCGCGCCGGGATGCGCTGGCACCGCACCCGCAGCGGCCATTTCACCACCCCCTATGCCGAGGCCGGGGCCTTCCTGCGCTCCGACCCGGGCCTCGACCGGCCCGACCTGCAACTGCATTTCGTCATCGGCATCGTCGAGAACCACATGCGCACCCTGCATTTCCGGCCCGGCTTTTCCTGCCATGTCTGCGTGCTGCGGCCGCACAGCCGGGGGCGGGTGACGCTCGCCTCGCCCCGCCCCGCCGATGCACCGCTGATCGACCCGGCCTTCCTCAGCGACCCGCGCGATCTGTCGCTCATGATGACCGGCGCGCGGCGCATGCACGCGATCCTCTCGGCCCCGCCGCTCGCCCCCTGGCGCAAGGCGCGCCTGCACGATCACGACTGGAGCGACACCGCGCTCGAACGCGATATCCGCGCCCGCGCCGACACGATCTATCACCCGGTGGGCACCTGCGCGATGGGGCGCGGCGACATGGCCGTGACCGACCCACAGGGCCGCGTGCACGGTATGGCGGGGCTGCGCGTGGTCGATGCCTCGATCATGCCGCGCCTCATAGGCGGCAATACCAACGCCCCCACCGTCATGATCGCCGAAAAGATCGCCGGAGACATGACCGGGCGCGGCCCCGAGGATCAGGCCCGGTAGCGCGCCAGGAACATCTCGACCGCGCCATTGACCACCCGCTCGATATCCGCCTCGGTCGGGTTGTCGCACATCCCGCACAGCGACCGCACGAACAGGTCGCCCTTGCACAATTCGCCGAACTGGTTCGCGGCGAGGTCCATATCGTCGATCCGCAGGATTCCGGCCTCGACATAGGGGGCCAGAACCCGGCTCATCCGCTCGCGCACCAGCGCGGGACCGGAGGCATAGAACCGCCGGCCGAGATCGGGAAACCGGTGGGATTCGGCCACGCAGATGCGAAACACCTGCTGCCCGAAATCCGACAGGAAAAACCGCACGATCCGGCTCGCCGCCTCGTGCAGCACCTGCTCGACCGGGGCACCCGAGCCGATCACCTCGATCGCCTCCTCGGCCTGCCGGTTGCACTCGATCCGCGCCACCTCGGAAAACAGCAGCCGCTTGTCGGGGAAATAGCTGTAGAGCGTCGCCTTCGAGACCTGCGCCTCGCGCGCGATCTCGTCCACGCTCGCCCCCTCGAACCCGTCGCGCATGAACACGCGCCGCGCGCCCTCGAGCACCTGGTCGAACTTGCGGCCCTTCTTGATCTCGGCGGCGGGTGCCGACATGCGCTTCCTCCCGGCAGGTCGGGGCAGTCTATTCGGGCCGGGCGGGCATCCGCAAGCACATCTGCGTGTAAAGCCCCGGGGTGGGCCGCCCGGATACCCCGGGCGGCCCGGGTGCCCGTCAGCGACCGATCCCGGCAGCGCCCTGTGTCACGGGCTGCGGGGCCGGGTCGGGATAGCTGAGCGTCGGAAAGAGGCCGCTCGCATCGACATTGAACGCCATGGCGGGGGCGGCGGCGAAGGTGAGAGCAAGGGCGAGCGCGGTCAGGGCGGGTTTCATGCTGGTCTCCATTTTCTGAACCAATCGGTTCACTTTATCTAAACAAGATGGTTCAGATTACAAGACGCATTCGAACCGTTCGGTTCACTTTTTCGCAATCCGCCCTCTTGCGCCCCGTCGCCAGAGGCGTAGATTGGAATCGTTCTAAATTTCATCCGAGATCGCCATGTTCCCGCACCTCACCTCCCGCCGCCGCTTCAGGGACCTCTCCGAGCAGGAAATCCTCGCGCTCGCCATCTCGTCGGAAGAGGACGACGCGCGCATCTACCGCTCCTACGCCGAGACCCTGCGTGCCGATTATCCCGATACCGCTGCCATCTTCGACGGCATGGCCCGCGAGGAAGACGGCCACCGCCAGCGCCTGATCGAGCTGCACCGCGCCCGGTTCGGCGAGGTGATCCCGCTTATCCGGCGCGAGCATGTGGCGGGCTATTATGCCCGCCGCCCGGTCTGGCTGGTCGAGAATCTCGGGATCGAGCGCATCCGCGACGAGGCAGCAGCGATGGAGCGCGACGCCGAGGCGTTCTATCTCAAGGCCGCGCAGCGCAGCGGCGACGCGGCCACCCGCAAATTGCTGGGCGATCTCGCCGCAGCCGAAGCCGGGCACCAGGCCCGTGCCGACGCGCTCGAGGCAGAACATCTCGACGCCGACGCGCGCGAGACCGAGGATCGCACTGCCAAGCGGCAATTCGTGCTCACATGGGTGCAGCCGGGGCTTGCCGGGCTGATGGACGGCTCGGTCTCGACCCTCGCGCCGATCTTCGCCACCGCCTTCGCCACGCAGGACACCTGGACCACCTTCCTCGTCGGGCTTGCCGCCAGCGTCGGCGCGGGCATCTCGATGGGGTTCACCGAGGCGGCGAGCGACGATGGCGAGTTGTCCGGGCGCGGCAGCCCGTTGAAGCGCGGCCTCGCCTCGGGCGTGATGACGACGGTGGGCGGGCTGGGCCATGCCCTGCCCTACCTGATCCCCGATTTCCGGACCGCCACGGTGATCGCCATTGTCGTGGTGTTCATCGAATTATGGGCCATCGCCTGGATTCAGAACCGCTACATGGAAACCCCGTTCTTCCGCGCGGCCTTCCAGGTGGTGCTGGGGGGTGCGCTGGTCTTTGCCGCCGGGGTGCTGATCGGCAGCGGGTAGGGAGGCGCGCAATTGAAAGCTCCCCTTTCGGAAAGGATAAGAATTAATTCCTTTCGGTTAGCTGCGCTGATAATTATAACGGTCCGCACAGCCATCCCGAGCCATCAGAGGACGACGTGACCGCCACGCCACCCAGATTGACCGTGACCGTTCAGCGCGGCACCGAAGGCGCGACCCGGCAAGAGACCTTCGACGTCCCCGCCTATGAAAACCAGACGGTTCTGGACGTGGTGACGTGGATTCAGCAGATGGCCGACCCGACGCTCGCCTACCGGTTCGCCTGCCGCGTCGGCATGTGCGGCTCTTGCGCGATGATGGTCAACGGCGAGCCGCGCTGGACCTGCCGCACCCATGTCAAGAAGGTGGCGAGCGACGGTCAGCTTGACATCGCGCCGCTGCGCAACCTGCCGGTGATCAAGGATCTCGCCGCCGACATGGACCCGTTTTTCGACAAATGGGTCGCGGCAGAGGCGCGCTTGCATCCCTCCGCCGGGCGCGGGGATGACTTCGATCCCGTCACCTCGCAAGAGCCCGCCCGCGCCGAGGCCGATCTCGGGATCGAGTGCATCAATTGCGGCATCTGTTATGCCGCCTGCGATACGGTGGCGGGCAATCCCGATTATCTTGGACCGGCGGCGCTGCAACGGGCGTGGACGCTGTTCAATGACAGCCGCGACGCGGACCGCGACGGTATTCTGGCGGCGGTCTCGGGCAAGGGCGGCTGTCACAACTGCCACTCAATGGGCAGCTGCGCGCAGTATTGTCCCAATGATCTCAATCCGATGCGCGCGATTGCCGGACTCAAGCGCGAGACTGTCCGCGCCGCGTGGGGGCGCAAGCGCGATGCTTGACCTGCGGCTCTATGTGGCGCAACGGCTGAGCGCGCTGGTGATGGTGCCGCTGGTGCTGGGCCATATCGCGGTGATGATCTACGCCATTCAGGGCGGGCTCAGTACCGCCGAAATCCTTGGCCGCACTCAGGGCAGCCTGTTGTGGTTCCTGTTCTACGGGACGTTCGTGATCGCCGTCTCGGTCCATGCCGCCATCGGTCTGCGCGTCATCGCGCATGAATGGGGCGGGCTGCGGGGGCGGGTGCTGGACTGGCTGATGTGGGTCGTTGGTGCAGGGCTTCTGACCTTGGGCGCGCGCGCGGTATTGGCGGTGACCGTGCCATGAAGGTGCCGCCCCGCTCTCACCCCCTGTGGCTGGCCTTTCTGCTGCACCGCCTCTCGGGTCTGGCGCTGGCGCTCTTTCTGCCGGTGCATCTGTGGCTCCTGTCTCAGGCGGTCACGTCACCCGCCACCCTCGACGGCTTTCTCGCCTTCGCCGAACACCCGCTGGTGAAACTCGCCGAGTTCGGCCTCGTCTTCCTGCTGGCGGTTCACATGGGTGGCGGTCTGCGCCTCTTGGCGCTCGAATTCCTGCCCTGGTCCGACCGGCACAAGACCTATGCCGCCGCCGCCATCGGCGCGGCACTTTTCCTGTCGGCCACGTTTTTCCTGAGGGCAATCTGATGGTGCAGATCGACCGGCACGATACCGATATCCTGATCATCGGCACCGGCGGCGCGGGGCTCTTCGCCGCTCTTCATGCGCAGCAATCCGCGCCCGAGGGCACGCGCATCACCATCGCCGTCAAGGGGCTTATCGGGAAATGCGGCTGCACGCGGATGGTGCAGGGCGGCTATAACGTCGCGCTTGGCGGCGGAGATACGGTCGAGCGGCATTTCATGGATACGATTCAGGGCGGCAAATGGCTGCCCAATCAGGACATGGCGTGGAAGCTTTGTGAACAGGCGGTGGTGCGCATCCACGAGCTGGAAAACGAGATCGGCTGCTATTTCGACCGCAACCCCGACGGCACCCTGCATCAAAAGGCCTTTGCCGGGCAGACCGCCGACCGCACGGTGCACAAGGGCGACCTCACCGGCATCGAGATCATCAGCCGGTTGATGGAGCAGGTTCTGGCGCGGCCCGTGGAGAAGTTGCAGGAACACCGCGCCATCGGGTTGATCCCCACGCGCGACGGCAGCGCCTTGGCGGGCGTGCTGTTCATCGACATGCGCACCGGGGGGTTCCGGCTGGTGCGGGCCAAGACGGTGCTGATGGCCACAGGCGGCGGCCCGACCATGTACAAGTACAACACCCCGTCGGGCGACAAGACGATGGACGGGCTCGCCATGGCGCTGCGTGCGGGGCTTCCCTTGCGCGACATGGAGATGGTGCAGTTTCACCCCACGGGGCTGTTGGCGGGCGACCATACGCGGATGACCGGCACGGTGCTGGAGGAGGGCTTGCGCGGCGCGGGCGGGCGGTTGCTCAACGGCGCGGAAAACCGCTTCATGTTCGACTATGACCCGAAGGGCGAGCGCGCCACGCGCGACGTGGTCAGCCGCGCGATCTATGCCGAGATGCGCAAGAACAACACCTCGGATAATGGTGGCGTCTTCATCTCCATGGCCCATCTCGGCCCCGAGAACGTGCGCGCCAAGTTCCCCGGCATGGTCAAGCGTTGCGCCGACAGCGGGTTCGATCTGGCGGGAGGTCTGGTCGAGGTGGTGCCGACCGCGCATTACTTCATGGGCGGGGTGGTCGTGGATGCCGACACCCGCACGGCGATGGAGGGGCTTTACGTCGCCGGGGAGGACGCGGGCGGCGCGCATGGCTCCAACCGTCTGGGCGGCAATGGCGTGGCCAATTCCACCGTGTATGGCGGGGTGGCGGGCGACGTGATGGGCGCGGATATCCGCCATATGGGCGCGCTGCGCGATCCCTGCCCGGAGGTGTTGCAGTCGGAAATCGACCGCGCGCTGCACCCGCTCAGCCGCAAGCCCGGCCTCGTGCAGCCGCTCCGCCACGCCCTGCAAGAGGCGATGTGGGAGGATGTGGGTGTGATGCGCCATGCGGCGGGCATGGAGCGGGGGATGTCCCGCATTGGCGATATCTCGGCCGAATTGATGGAGGTCGGCGTCGCGGGCGACGATCTGGCCTTCAACCTCACCTGGCATGACTGGCTGAATCTGCGCTCGCTTTGTGATATATCTCAGGCGATCACGCTGGCGGCGCTTGCCCGCGAAAACTCGCGCGGGGCGCATTACCGCGAGGATTTCCCCGAGACGGGCGATCTCGATGCGTCCTACTTCACCGTGGTCACGCAAACCGGCGGGGCGCTCGACGTGCGCCGCGACCCGGTTCAATTCACCCTCGTGCGCCCGGGCGAGACGATCCTGCCCGAGGACGCGCCGGAAACACTGGTGGCAGCACAATGACTGATCTCGCGTGCCAAAGGCTCCTTTGTGACTGCAAAGTCGCATTAGCTATGCTTGAAGAACCCGAAGACGATACAGCCAAGTGGCGGGTGAAATGGGCGGGGAGTGTAGCGCTCTTGAGGGCGGTCGGTCACGTATTGCTTTACGAGGATGCTCCTAATGATCCAGAGCTAAAGCAACGTATGAAAGAACGCTTTTCACTGTGGAAGGAAGAGCGAGAAGATAATGCAATTTTTTGGAACTTTATTGTTAAAGAGCGAGACTCTTTGCTCAAGCACTATCGTTTTGGCGCGTATATAGAAGACCATATTGGTTTGGGCACAATTGTTGATGGTACGACCGATATCCATTCTCTTGAAGGAGACTTATACCGACCTTTTGACGGGGATTATCGGCCAGGCGATGACTCAAGAGATATTTATGAAGAAGCCGTGAATTGGTGGTCAAAACAGATCGAAGCAATAGCGGAGCGTGTACAATGATACCCATCGACGTGATAGAACGCACCGCTGAGGCGCTGATGGACAAGGCGGCGATCGAGATCCCCGACGATTACCTCACCGGGCTGAAAGCCGCCGCCGAGACCGAGGACGGGGACCTCTCGTCCTTCGTCCTGCAAGCGATGCTGGAGAATTACAAGGCCGCCAAGGAGGATCGCCGCGCGATGTGCGGCGATACCGGCTGTCCGCGCTGGTATGTCAAGATGGGCAACGAGACGCAGATCGAGGGCGGGCCGGTGGCATTGGAAGCAGCCCTCCGCCGGGCCACGGCGCAGGCGACCGACGGCGTGCCGCTGCGTCCCAATCGCGTGCACCCGCTCTGGCGCACCGACCACAATAACAACGTCGGCATCGGCGCGCCCGAGATCGAATACGGCTATGAGCCGGGGGGCGAGTGGATCGACCTCATCACCGTGCACAAGGGCGGGCTGTTCGGCACCGATTACCGGATGCTGTTCCCCTCCGACGGGATCGAGGGGATCAAGCGGTTCTATCTCGACAGCCTTGTCGCCTTTGGCAAGCGGGGCCTCGCCTGTCAGCCGGCGATCATCGGCATCGGGCTGGGTGGGTCCAAGGATACCTGCATGGTGCTGGGCAAGCGCGCCGCCTGCCTGCGCGTGGTGGGCAGCGAGAACCCCGACCCCAAGATCGCGGCGCTGGAGCAGGAGTTCAAGGATCTGGGCAATTCCATCGGCATGGGGGCGATGGGCTTTGTCGGCAAGAACATGGTCGTCGACTGCAACATCGAGGTCGGCTATTGCCACACCGGCGGCATGCAGATGAGCGTGCACGCCTTCTGCCTCAGCTCGCGCCGCGCCGTCGCCCGCGTCTGGGCCGACGGCACCGTCGAGCACCGCACCGACCCCGACTGGTTCACCCCCTACCAGCGCCGCGAAACCGTCGAATGGGATCCGCTGGCGGAGGCCGCGCAATGAAGCCCCGCGAGATCCGCCTGTCGACCACGCCCACCGACGAGGACATAGGGAAGCTGCGCCTCGGCGATATCGTCTATCTCGACGGGCTGATGTACACCGCGCGCGAGGGCGTCTACATGCGCGCGCTCGAGGACAAGGCCAACATCCCGATGGAACTGCCTTCGGAAAGCGCGGCGAACTTCCACTGCTCGCCGGCGGCGGTGATCCGCGAGGATGGCAGCTTCGACATGGGCGCGGTGACGGCGACGGCCTCTTTCCGCTTCGCCAAGTGGCTGCCGGAATGGATCGAGAAGTCCGGGGCTAAGCTGATCATCGGCAAGGGCGGCATGTCGTCGAAGGACTACAAGAACTATTTCGTGCCCAACGGCGCGATCTACCTGTCGACGGTCGGCTACGGCACCGGCGCGCTGCTGGGTCGCGGCGTCGAGAACGTCGAGGCTGTGCACTGGCACGAGGAACTCGGCCTCGCGCAGGCGATGTGGGTGATCCGCTGCA